>NZ_JBHYGG010000100.1:0-12738 GCF_051859125.1 Gemmata sp. | reverse complement strand
ACCTCGGCCCCGGCGCGAGCGGAACGGGAACGCGACCGGGCCGCCGGCCTTCGCGAGCCGCTGCGGACCACGGACCGCTGCTGACCACGTGGTCCGGCCCGGGTGCGGGGGGCGGGGGCACGGGTGCGGGACACTGACCATTCCTTCCCTCGGAGGTGCCTTTCACAACCTTCAGGGATCTGGGCGGTCGGCACTACACCAGAACTACACCAGAACGGCCGCCCCCCTCCCTCGACGCAACCGGGACTGTGCGGGCGTTGGGAACGGGTTCGCGGCGACTACACCACCACTACACCACAACCCGCCCGACTACGCCGAATCTAAGCTGTTTCTTGAGACGCCTGCGACGACTTGACACGCGGGCCGGTCGTGCTAAAACACTGGGAATCCTAGGCGGTTCCGACGATTCCGAAGGGGCATACTGAACGCCTGTTAACCGGCTTGTTGTAGGTCCGAGTCCTACTCGGGGAGCTTTCTGTCCGGTTACGGAACTTCGGCACAGACGGGTTAACGGAGCACCCCGGGGGCGAACCTCCCGGGGTGTGGCCATTTCCCTCTAGAATTCCAAGGGTTTCGCGGTCCCGCGGACGCTCGTCAAAGTCTCAGGTTCGACGGAGATCACTCGGGGTCCGGGTGTAACCCATAGGGTTACACTCGGACCCCGAACGTCTCCCCGAAAAACTCTCAGTGTCTCGGCCCCGAGACGGACACCCCGGTTAACAGCTCCGGGCGTCCGCCGCCCGTGCCCGGGGACGTCTGGCCGGCATCCCCCGCGGGTCGTGGGGCGCCTCCTTCGACCACCCGGCGTCTGGTGTTCCGACCGGCGCTCGCGTACCATCGTGCGTGACGACCGCCGACGGTACCGACCCCCACCGATCACACCATGACCGACGCGCGCGTGGCCGACCTCCTGTCCGTCTGGCGGCGCCGGTCCGCCGCCGGCGACCCCGTCTCGCCCGAGGAGCTGTGCCGGGACGCCCCCGAGCTCCTCGACACGTTGCGCCGACAGATCGAGGCCGCCCGCGCCACGCCGCCCGCGGAAACCACGCCCCACCAGCAGGGCACGGCGGCCGGCGGCACGGTCAGTGACGGCCGGACCCCGGCGTTCGGGCCCTACGTCGTCGTCCGCGAGCTCGGGAGCGGGGGCATGGGTCGCGTCCTCGAGGCCCACGACCCGGCCCTCGGGCGGCGGGTCGCCGTGAAGGAGATCCGCCCCGAGCTGGCGGCCGACCCGGGGGCGCGGGACCGGTTCCTCCGCGAGGCCCGGGCGGCCGCCGCGGTCCGCCACGACCACATCGTCCCCGTCTACCACGTCGGCGAGCGCGACGGGGCCCCGTTCCTCGTCATGCCGCTGCTGGCCGGCGAGTCGCTCGCCGCCCGCCTGGACCGAGGGCCGCTCCCCCCGGGCGACGTCGCCCGGGTGGGGCGGGAGGCCGCGTCGGGGCTGGCGGCGGCCCACGCCGCCGGGCTGGTCCACCGGGACGTCAAGCCGGCCAACCTGTGGCTCGAGGATCCGGACGGGCGGGTCCTGATCCTCGACTTCGGGCTGGCCCGGGCCACCGACGGGGGCGACGCCCTGACCCGCCCTGGGTCGGTCCTCGGCACCCCCGGGTACCTCGCCCCGGAGCAGGCCAACGGGCTGCCCGTCGACGGCCGGGCGGACCTGTTCAGCCTGGGGGCGACGCTGTACCACGCGGCCACGGGGGTGCGGCCGTTCCGGGGGCCGACGCTCACCGCGACGCTCCGGGCCGTCGGCGAGCACCACCCCCCGCCGCCGCGCGAGGTGAACCCGGCGGTGCCGGCCGCGCTCTCGGACCTGATCGTGCGGCTGCTCGCAAAGAGCCCGGCGGACCGGCCCGCGTCGGCCGCCGCGGTCGCCGCGGAGTTGGAGGGGCGCCCGGGCACGGTCACCTTCGCGACGCGGGCCGCGGTGCCCCACGGTGGTCCCCCGCGGAAGCGGCGGGCCTGGGTGGTCGGTGGGGTTGCGGGGGCCCTCGCGCTGGTCGCGGCCCGGGTACTTCTGGGGCCTGCCGGACGCAACGACGCCACCACTCCCACGCCCGCGGACCCGCCCCCGGCCCTCGCCCCGCCGTCGGTCTCGCCTGTTTCAGCGCCGAAGTACCGCGGGTCGATCGACCTGTTGGTGATCCGCGAGAACCTCGATCAACTGCCGGTCCCCGTGCCCCTGTCCGACCCGCGGGCGCTGCCGCTCCGCCCCGGCGACCACTTCAAGGTCGTCGCGGAGGTCGACCCGCCGGCGTACCTGTACCTGTTCTGGATCGACGAGACCGGGGCCGCGACGCCCATGTACCCGTGGACCGGCTTCCAGTGGGGCACGCGGCCGCCGGGCGAGCAGAAGCACGGGCGGCTCGACCTCAAGGACCCGAGGGGCAACTGGTTCAAGATCAGCGGCGACGCCGCGGGCATGGAGACGCTCGTGCTGCTCGCGCGGCCCGAGCCGCTGGCGGCGCCCGAGGCGGAGGTGCGGGGCTGGTTCGACCGGCTGCGGCCGCTGCGGTTCGCGGGCCCGAAGGCCCGCCAGTGGTTCGAGGGGTTCGAGCCGGTGGCCGGCGACCCGGACCGCGCGCCGGACTTCGGGGACGGACCGGGCGAGACCGGCGGCCCGCTGGGGCTGCAGTCGGTTCTCAAGCAGCGGATCGGCGCGGCGGCGGGGTTCGCCCGTGCGGTGAGCTTCGCGCGGCTGGGGAAGCCGGAGTCCAAGTGACCGCCCGCGAGGGCAGAGGAAGTGGGTGCGCCATGACGCGTGTGACACTGCTGGTACTGTGCGGTCTCGTCGGCGCTTGGGCCACGCTCTCGGTTCGCGCCGACGAACCGCCCAAGAAGCTCACCACCGCGGATCGCAAGGAACTCGAAGCCAAGTGGAATGACCTCAACGGCGCTGGGCTTAGGGCGTATGAGGCCGGCAAGTATGCCGACGCGGCAAAGGCGCTTCAAGACGCGCTGGCAGTGGCGCGGCGGTTGTATCCCACGACCGAGTTTTCCGATGGCCACGCGAACCTGGCCACGGGCCTGAACAACCTCGCGTCCGTGTACCGGACCCAGGGGAGGCAGGCCGACGCCGAGCCGCTGTTCAAGGACGCCCTGCTGATGGCCAAGCGGTTGTTCAAGGAGGACCATCCCGACGTGGCACTGGCCCTGAACAACCTGGCGGGCGTGTACCAGGATCAGGGGAAGCTGGCCGAAGCCGAGCCGCTGTTCAAGGACGCCCTGCTGATGGCCAAGCGGTTGTTCAAAGGCGACCACCTCTACGTGGCCCACGGGCTCAACAACCTGGCGTACTTGTACCAGACCCAGGGGAAGTTGGCCGACGCCGAGCCGCTGTTCAAGGACGCGGTGCAGATGACCAGGCGTCTGTGCAAGGGGGACCACCCCGACGTGGCCCGGGGCATGAGCAACTTGGGGGCCCTCTACCGGGAGCAAGACAAGTGGGCCGACGCCGAACCGCTGTTCAAGGACGCCCTGGAGATGACCAAGCGGCTCCATAAGGACGACCACCCCGAGGTCGCCAACTTGCAGAGTAACCTCGCGTCCGTGTACCGGTTCCAGGGCAAGCTGGCCGACGCCGAGCCGCTGTTCAAGGACGCCCTGGAGATGCGGAGGCGGATGTTTAATGGGGTCAACCCCGACACGGCAATCAGCTTGAGCAACCTGGCGGGCGTGTACCAGGCGCGGGGGAAGCTGGCCGACGCCGAGCGGCTGTTCAAGGACGCGTTGCAGATGACCAGGCGGCTATTCAGGGGGGACCACCCCGAGGTAGCCCGGGGCATGAGCAACCTGGCGGGCGTGTATCGAGACCAGGGCAATTTGGCCGACGCCGAGCCGCTGGCCCGGGATGCCCTGCAGATGTGGAGGCGGCTGTTTAAGGGGGACCACCCCGAGGTGGCCCGGGGCATGAGCAACTTGGCGGGCGTGTACCAAGCCCGCGGGAAGCCGACCGACGCCGAGCCGCTGTTCAAGGACGCCCTCCAGATGTGGGGGCGGTTCGTAAAGGGGGACCACCCCGAGATGGCCCTGGCCCTGAACAACCTGGCGGGCGTGTACCAAGACCAGGGCAAGCTGGCGGACGCGGAGCCGCTGCTCCGGGACGCGCTGCAGATACGGAGGCGTCTGTTCAAGGGCGACCACCCCGACGTGGCAGGCAGCCTGAACAACCTGGCGTACGTATACACAGCCCAGGACAAGGTGGCCGACGCCGAGCCGTTGTTCAAGGAGGCGCTCGGCGTGTACACACGCCTGTTCGCGGGAGACCACCCCGCTGTGGCCCGTGGGCTGAGCAATGTAGCGGCGGTGTACCAGGCGCAGGGGAGGCTGGGCGACGCCGAGCCGCTGCTCCGGGACGCGCTGGCGATGACCAGGCGTCTGTTCAAGGGGGACCACCCCGACGTGGCAGGCGGCTTGAACAACACGGCTTCGCTCTACCAGGCGCAGGGCAGGCTGGGCGACGCCGAGCCGCTACTCCGGGACGCGCTGGCGATGCGGAGGCGGCTGTTCCCGGGCGACCATCCCGAGGTGGCGAACAGCCTGAGCAACCTGGCGGGTGTGTACACGGACCAGGGCCGGCCGGCCGACGCCGAGCCGCTGCTCCGGGACGCGCTTCAGATGTACCGCAACCTCGTGGCCGCCCACGCGAGAACCAGATCCGAAGGTGAGGCTCTGACACTCGCGGCCTCCCAGCCACTCGCCCGGGACGGGTTTCTCTCAGCCGTTCGGGCGCGCGGGGCCCGCGCGGCGCACTTCGACCCCACGCCGGCGTACTCCACCCTATGGGTCTCCAAGGGAGCCGTTGCCCGAGTCTTCGAGCAGCGCCAGCAGCAGGCTCGCGCGGCTGTGAAGCCCGAACTGGCTAAGGCCGTTGCGGCCCTCGCCGACGCCCGTCGCCGGCGCGCCGAACTGCTCCTGGCCCCCGCCGCGCCGGACCCCGCCACGCTCGCCCGGCGCGAGGAGGCCCTAAAGACCCACGACGCCACCATCGCCGACCTCACGAGGACGCTCGCGGCGCTACCCGCGGTCGCTCGGGCCGTGCGGCTGAACGAGGCCACACTTCCCGAGTTGCAGAAAGCGCTGCCCCCCGACGCCGTCCTCATCGACTACTTCCGGTACACGTACTTCGAGTTCGACAACGCCAAGCCGGTCGGCCAGAAGAGGCGGAGCACCCCGCGGTACGCGGCGTTCGTGGCGGCCCGCGACAAGGTGGCGTGGGTCGACCTGGGCGCGGCCGAGGGCATCGAGCGCGCCGTGGGGCTGTGGCGGGAGGCGATCACCACGCCGCCGCACGCGGTTCCCGCTGAGCTCCCCGCCAAGGTCCGGGAACTCGTCTGGGAGCCCGTCCGCAGGCACCTGCCGGCGGGGGCCAAGGTGGCGTACGTGTGCCCCGACGCCGAACTCACCCGCGTGCCGTGGGCCGCCCTCCCCGGCGACCGGCCCGGCACGATCCTCCTGGAGGACTACGCGGTCGCGGCCGTTCCCCACGCCCCGTTCCTCCTCGACATGCTGTGGCCGGCGGACCCCCGCGACGGCGCCCCCGCGGGCCTGCTCGCCGTCGGCGGGGTCGCGTTCGCCACCGGAGCGCCTTCGCCGGGGTCGGGCGCGGTCGCTCCCCGCGGCGGGGACCCGCTCGTCGATACCAGGAAGAAGCTGACCTGGCCCGACCTGCCCGGCGCGAAGGTCGAGGCCGAACAGGTCGCCAAGCGGGCGCGCGACCGCAGGCTCGCCGCCGAACTCCTCACCGGACCGGCCGCGTCGGCCGATGCCGTGCTGGCCGCCCTGCCGAGGGCGAAGTACGCCCACATCGCCACGCACGGGTTCTTCGCCGACGCCCAGTTCCGCTCGGTGCTGCAGGTCGACCCGAAGGACTACCACAGGTCCCTGCGGGGCGAGCGGATCGGCCGGGCCGCGAACAGCCCGATGGTGATGAGCGGCCTGGTGCTCGCCGGCGCGAACGTGCCGGGCACCCCGGGCCGGGGGATCGTCACGGGCGAGGCGCTGGTCGACCGGGACCTGAGCGGGCTGGAGCTGGCGGTGCTGTCGGCGTGCGAGACGGGGCTCGGCGAGGTGGCCGGCGGCGAGGGCGTGTTCGGGCTGCAGCGGGCGTTCCACGTCGCCGGGGCGCGGAACGTGGTGGCGTCGCTGTGGAAGGTGCCCGACGCGGTCACGGCGGCCGTGATGGGCGAGTTCTACCGCGCGCTGTGGGACGAGAAGTTGCCGCCGGTGCTCGCGCTCCAGCGGGCCCAACTGGCGGTGTACCGCGCCGACCCGAAGGAGTTCCGGGCCCTGGCCGTGCGCGGCCCCGGCCTCGGCGACGCCAACTTCGACGCGGCGGGCCCGGCGGGCGGCCGGGCGCCGGTGAACGCCAGCGGCAAGAACCCCGCGGTGATCTGGGCGGCGTTCACTCTGTCCGGGGTCGGGCGTTAGGTTCCCTGGTGAACTGGGGCCGCGAGGCCCCAATTGTCCTTGCCACTCTTCCCGACACTTCTTGCGCGTTCGGTGTAGTTAACAGGTAGAGCGTAGTCGTCCGCCAGACAGCCGCCGGTCGCCGAGCGAAGGTCGCTGTGGGCCCACCCCCGAGGTGCCCA
Source organism: Gemmata sp. (assembly GCF_051859125.1). NCBI lineage: Bacteria > Pseudomonadati > Planctomycetota > Planctomycetia > Gemmatales > Gemmataceae > Gemmata > Gemmata sp. The sequence continues at coordinate 6,145 of NZ_JBHYGG010000100.1, read as the reverse complement.
CGTGACCCCGTACCCCGACCCCGCTGCCCTCACCCCCGACGACCGGCTCCGCGAGCTGGCCCGGCTCCTCGCCGCCGGTCTGCTCCGCCTCGCGCTGCCGGCCACGTACGCCGCCAATTCTGGCCCCGCAGAACCCTCGGAATTCCGCACGAACGACCTTGCGGTCCGCGGCGAGAAGAGCGTCACTGTCCACGCCGGTTGACGCGCCCCGAGACCACCCATTTCCAGGAGACCAACGATGGGAGTGAACGTCGCGAAGGAGGTCGCCGCGCTCCAGCGGATGACCCCCAAGGTCCTCGCCCGCCGGTTCGCCGAGGTGTTCGGCGAGCCCACCAACGCCCGGAACCGCGTGTGGCTGGTCCGCCGCATCGCGTGGCGGCTCCAGGCCCTCGCCGAGGGTGACCTGTCCGACCGGGCGCGGAATCGCGCGAACGAGCTCGCGTGCGACGCCGACCTGCGCCTCAACCCGCCCGCAGCACCACGGGCGCCGGAGCCAGCCGCGGCCGCGGAGCGGACCCGCACCAAGGAGCCCGCTGCCGAGGCGGATTCGCGGCTCCCGGCCCCGGGCACGGTCCTCACCCGCGCCTACAAGGGGGCCACGGTCCAGGTGAAGGTCCTGGCCCGCGGGTTCGAGTACGCCGGTACCGTGTACGGGTCCCTCAGCGCCGTCGCCAAGGCCGTCACCGGGTCCCACTGCAACGGGTTCCTGTTCTTCCGGCTCCACACGAAGGGCAGTGCCGCGTGACCAAATCGATCTCCAAACCGCAGCGGCCTGAGCCCCGCGCGACCGTGAAATTGGTGCGGTGCGCGGTGTACACCCGCAAGTCCACGGAGGAGGGCCTCGAGCAGGAGTTCAACTCGCTCGACGCCCAGCGCGAGGCCGGGGAGGCGTACGTGCGGAGCCAGGCCGGCGAGGGCTGGGCCCTGCTCCCCGACCGGTACGACGACGGCGGGTTCACCGGGGGCAACACCGACCGGCCCGCCCTCCGGCGGCTCATGGCCGACATCGGGGAGGGCCGCGTCGACTGCGTCGTCGTGTACAAGGTGGACCGGCTGTCCCGCAGCCTCCTCGACTTCGCGCAGATGATGCGGACGTTCGAGGACCGCCAGGTGTCGTTCGTCTCGGTGACGCAGCAGTTCAACACGGGCACCTCGATGGGCCGCCTGGTCCTCAACGTGCTCCTGAGCTTCGCCCAGTTCGAGCGGGAGATCATCTCCGAGCGGACCCGGGACAAGATCGCCGCCACCCGCCGCAAGGGCAAGTGGGCCGGGGGCCACCCGGTCCTCGGGTACGACGTCGACCCCAACGGGTACCGCCTGGTGGTCAACACCGACGAGGCCGAGCGGGTGCGGGCCATCTTCGCCCTGTACCTCGAGCACCAGGCCCTGCTCCCGGTGGTGAAGGAACTCGCGGCCCGCGGGTGGGCGGGCAAGCGGTGGGCCACCCGCCGGGGCCCGGAGCGTGGCGGGGAGCCGCTCACCCGCACGAGCCTGTACCGCCTCCTCACCAACCCCGTGTACGTCGGCAAGGTCCGGTACAAGGACGAGGTCCACGACGGCGAGCACCCGGCCATCGTCGACCCCGGGGTCTTCAGCCGCACCGGGGCCCTGCTCCGCCGCAACGGGGCCACCGGCGGGGCCCCCGTCCGCGGGGCGTTCGGGTCGCTCCTCAAAGGGCTACTGAGGTGTACCCCGTGCGGGTGCGCCATGTCGCCCACGCACACCACCAAGGGGGCCCGCCGGTACCGGTACTACGCGTGCGTCGCGGCCCAGAACAAGGGCCGGGCCACCTGCCCCACGAAGGCGGTGCCCGCGGAGCCGGTCGAGCAGTTCGTGGTGGACCAGGTGCGGGCCGTGGGCCGCGACCCGGCGGTGCTCCGCGGGGTCCTCGACCAGGCCCGCGCGGTCCACGCCGAGCGGACCGCCGAGCTCGAGACCGAGGAGCGCGGGCTCGCGAAGGACCTATCCGCGTGGCACCGCGAGGCCACCCGGCTGTCGGTCCAGCTCAAGCCGGGCGGGGACAACGGCGGCGTGGTCGGGCGGCTGGCCGAACTGCACGAGCGGATCGGCACCGTCGAGGGCCGGGTCAAACAGGTCCGGGACCAGATCAAGTCGGTCGCCGGGCAGTTGGTCGACGAGGATCAGGCCACCCGGGCGTTGGCGGCGTTCGACCCGGTGTGGGGCACCCTCACCCCGCGGGAGCAGGCCCGGGTGGTCGGGCTCCTGGTCGAGACCGTCGGGTTCGATGGCCGCACCGGCGCGGTCGCGGTCACCTTCCGCCCCGCGGGGGTCACCACCCTCGCCCGCGAACTGACCCAACACGCCCATGAGGAGGACGTCGCATGAGCCCCACGAACACGCACAGCGCGCCGCTGACGGTGGCGGGCACGGTCCACTTCGACCGGGCCGGCCGCGGGGCCCGCAAGGTACTGCGGCTCGGGCCCGCGCCGGCCGAGCCCGAGCCAGGGCGGGTGCCCCGGGTGGCCCGGCTCATGGCCCTGGCCATCCGGTTCGATCGCCTGTTGCGCGACCGCGACGTCGCGGACCAGGCCGCGCTGGCACGGCTCGGGCACGTCACGCGGGCCCGGGTGAGCCAGATCATGTCCCTCCTGCACCTCGCGCCGGACATTCAGGAGGCGGTCCTGTTCCTCGCGAAGGTCGAGACCGGTCGGGCCCCCCTGCTCCTCCGCGACTTGCTGCCCATCGCCGCCACCCCCGATTGGAAGGCCCAACGGGCCCTCTGGCGAAAGCTGGCGTCGCGGCCGGACCGCGACGCCGAGTGAGTTCGAGAGATTCGAGCCACCGACATTGCGAGGGGAAAGACGTTGCCAACATACTGAACGCGGGTACAAATCCGACTCCTTCCTACCCAGGGGCCACAGGCCATGGGACACAACCGGCTCGGGACCCTTCCCGACACCAGACCCTGGCGACGGGTCGTTGCCCACATCGCCGAGGGCGATAGCGCCGCCGCTGTCGCCTGCGCGACTTCCAGGGCCGCCGTGAACGGACTCTACGAGGGCGCGCGGGACCGCGGTGTGGCCCACGTCGTGTTCCTCATCGCCCGGTCCGCCGCGGCCACGTACCAGAAGGGCTTCTCGGACCGGCTCGCCGGGCTCGGTGTGTTCGTCCCGAACGACCCCGGGCTGTTCGAGTTCACGGCCGCGCTCGTGGCCGCGATGCGGAACTGGTACCAGGCCAACCGGGGGACGCACACCGACCTCTCCAAGATGGCGGTCCTGGCCGGGGCGGAGGCCGTCACGCAGATCGTCGGGGACCGGGCGGCCGGGTTGTTCCCCTCGGGCGGGGAGGTCCACCGGGCCGTTGGGGACTTCGCCACGCGGACCGGCTTCGCCCACCTGGCCCACCAGTTCTTCGGTCGCTTCGTCCGCCGGTTCCTCCTGTACCACCTGAGCCGCGAACTGTCCCAACACGTCGGCGGGAACGGGCGGTTCGCCGACGCCGCCGCGCACACCGCGTTCCTGAGCGAACTCGGGGCGCACTGCGAGGAGGCCGCGCTGATCGTGAAGGTGTTCTCGGGCCGGTGGTACGACCGGCACCGGGTCGAGGAGGGCATCACCGAGGCGCAGGCCCGGGGGTTCTGCCTCCACTGCCTCCGCGACAAGCTCGCACCCGAACTCACCCGCCGGGGGGGCGCGCCATGAGTGACCCGCACCTCGTGCTCTGCGGGGGCCTCCGCCCGGCCGACGCTCCCAGGGGGTGGCGGCGGGCGGACCGGACCGTCCTCCAGGTCGGCCAGGGCGAGAACGTCCACCTCCGGGTCGAGCACCTGGCCCGGACGATGACCGTCAGCGTACCGGACCTCGCGATGGACCTGTTGGAGGTCGCCGCCTACGTCTTCGCCGCGGACCAGTCGCTCGGCCGCGGCGGGACCAGCGGGGTCGATTACGGGGCCGCGTGGCACCGCCGGCTGCGGTTCATCGTCCCGGTCCGCCGCCCGGACCGCTGGCAGCAACCCGCGGTGATGGCCGCCCTCACCTCGGCCCTGAACTTCCTGACCGACGACGAGTACGAGTTCGCGTTCGTCCCCGCCACCAACCCGGCCGTGCCGGCGAGCTGCCTGTTCGATGGGATCGTGCCGGACGGGACCGAGTTCCGGGACGTGGTCCTGTTCTCGGGCGGGCTGAACTCGCTGTGCGGGGCCGTCGAGGAGGTCCTGAGGCACAAGCACCGCGTGGTCCTGGTCAGCCACCGGTCCGCGACCCGGTTGTGGCCGCGCCAGCAGGAGCTGTTCGAGGCGCTCGTGCGCCGGGTGGCGAAGTCGCGGCCCAAGCCGCTCCACGTCGGAGTGACCGTGAACAAGGGGGAGCAACTGAACCGGGAGTTCACCCAGCGGAGCCGGTCGTTCGTGTTCGCGTCGGTCGCGGCCGTCGTGGCCCGGCAGGTGGGCCTGGACCGGATCCGGTTCTACGAGAACGGGGCCACGAGCCTGAACCTGCCCGTGAGCCCCGAACTGGTGGGCGCCCGCGCCTCGCGCACGACGCACCCCCAGTCCCTCCGTCGCTTCGGGGAATTGTTCTCGCTCCTCTTCGACCGGACCTTCGAGGTCCAGAACCCCTACCAGCGGTCAACGAAGGCGGAGATGCTCGCGCGCCTGAAGGCCTGGGGCCACTCCGACCTCTGCAAACTCACGTGCAGTTGCGGGCACATCTGGGCCCAGCCCGAGGGGCAGCCGCACTGCGGCCGGTGCTCCCAGTGCATCGAGCGCCGGGTCAGCGTGCTGGCAGCGGGGCTCACCGACGACGAGGATCCCCCGGACCGGTACGAGTCCGACCCGATCACCGGCGAGCGGGCCGGGCCGGACCTGACGTTCGCCGAGCGCTACGTCGGGGCGGCCCGCGAGGTTGAGAAGTTGCTGACGCCCCGCGCGCTCGCCGCCCGGTACCCGGAGGTGTACGAGGCGATCCCCTACCTCGGGGACCACGCCGACGGTGCCGCCGGCTTGATTCACGACCTGTGCCGGCGAAACGCCGACGGGGTGCTGCGGGCCGTGTGGACTGCGGCGACCGCCCACGCCAACGCGCTGATCCGGCAAGAGATCCCGGCCCGCTCCCTCCTGGGGGCGGCCCTCGGTCGGACCGTTGCCCCGCGGGCCCCCGCCCCACCGCCGGCCCCCGCGGACCGCGGCTTCTCCATCGTCCGCGAGGAGTTCGCGGTCAGGTACAACGGCCACTCGTGCGACCTCGGCAACACGCTCGAGTTCCTGTTCGTCGAGCGGCTCCAGCGGTCCCGGGGGACGTACCTTCCCATCGGGGTCATCGGGAAGGACGTCTGGGACGACGAGACGGTGTCCAAGAACGCGGTCCAGGCCGTCGCGTCCAACCTGCGGCGCAAGCTGAGGCCGCTCGGGCTCCCTGAGGACTTCATCGACGGGAGCCGGAAGGGCCACTACGGGCTCAAGCCCCCGCCCGCCTGAATCTTCCCATCTCAGCGATTTCTCAGCGCCGCCCGTAGCGCCGTCTCAGCGCGCGGTGACATCCTGTTCGTGCCGGTGCCAGTTCGGGCCGGCCGATCACGGAGCACCCGAGTCATGGCCCCTCAGCAGCCGTCCCCGCACCGCGCCCTCACCCCCGCCCGCCGCCGGTTCCTCGACCTCCTGCGGGACGTCGGGTTCGGGCGGGTCCACGCCCTGGCCCTGGTCGCCGGGGACCCGGTCCTCGACCCCCTCCCCCGCGTCACCCGCACGTACAAGTTCGGCGGCGACCACGCCCGGGCCCCGCTCCCCGCCGACCCGGCCCTCAAGCGGGCCCACCTCGACCTGTTCCGCCTGTTCGACGCGATCGGCACTGGGACCCTCGACGAGCTCCTCGTGGCCCACGGGCTCCCGCTCCACGCCGAGCGGACCGGCTAACGCCCACCCAGTCACGACCCCACCACCCGACTTTCGACCGGCCGCAGAGCGGAGGCGAACGTGGGCACCGACCCGGTGTTCGCCGCGCCCCGCCCCCCCCGGTCCCGTCGTGCCCGTTCGCCGTCCCCCCGCGGCCGGAGGAGCGCCTCCGTGCCCCACACGCCCGACGAAGGAGCCGACGACCGCATGTGCCCGCGGGTCGCGGCCATCATCAAGGGCAAGGCCGCCCGGCTGGCCGCCCGGGCCGGGCTCCGGCCCCAGGACCGGGAGGAC
>NZ_JBHYGG010000099.1:0-12888 GCF_051859125.1 Gemmata sp. | reverse complement strand
CATGATCCACCGGATGCTCCGAAGCCTTCACCCGAACCCGTAGGTTTCAAAACACACTCTCAGTGATCACAGCTTGCAGCACCCGTGCGGCCCGCTCGCGGAGTCATTCCACGGGCGACGCTCGGTTGCCCCTGTCGCACTTCACCGGCGTACCCGCGCATCATTCCGGGCCAAACCCGGGAACCACTTGGAAAACGGACCTCGGTTCGATAGTATAAATTTGTTCTACATTCCTGGTGCCTACCACTTCTTCCAGCCCTCCATTCTGGGCGTGGCGGACATCAAGCGTGCAGAGCGGGCGTTCCCGACCCCGCCGACGCGTGATGTTGCCCCCGGCGACCCCGCTCCCTCGGCGCCCCGCACCCACACCACGGACCACACCACATGGCGTCACGTACCGTTGGCCGCCGCGCGCTGCGCGAGCAGAACGATCAGGCCGAGGCCGCCGAGGCGGTCGCCGAGCCCACGGTCAAGAAGGCGCGGGTGCGGAAGGTGGCTGCGGAGAAGCCGGCCAAGGTGAGGGTCGCGGCCACGCCCCGGGTCCGCACTCGGAAGGTCAAGGCCCCGCCCCGGATGGTAGCCCGGTGGGCGGTGTGCGACGCCGCGCTGAAGCGGGTCGCGATGTTCGAGTACAAGGACCGGGCCGGGGCCGACTCGAAGCTCTCGGAGATGCAGGACCTCAAGAAGGGGACGTACGTCCTCCAGCTCGTCAAGGAACTCTACGAGCCGCCCGCGGCCGCCGAGGTCGAGGCGGTCGTCGCCGTCTAGGCACCCGGCCCCATAGAATCAGACCCGGTGCGTGGCCGCTCGCCCCGCGAGCGGGGTCCGGCGGCTCGAGCCGGACCCGCCCCGCACCCCCACCACTTTCAGTTACGACTACCTGTTTCGTGTCGCGGCAACTCCTCTCCGGGGCCGACGAACACCGGAGGGCAACGTGCTCATTAAAGTCGATTGCGAGATCGGGCTCAGCTTCCCGAACCCCGCCACGGTGATCTGGATGCTGTACCTGCACCCGTCGGTGTGGCCGGCGGTGCGGGTCCACGAGCGGTTCGAGGTCGAGCCGGCGGTCCAGGTGTCGGAGTTCTCCGACGTGTACGGGAACCGGTGCGGGCGGGCGTTCGTGCCCGCGGGCCGGCTGACGCTCCGCAACTCCGCCGTCCTAGAGGACAGCGGCCTCCCGGACCCGCAACCGTGGGGCGTCCGGCACCACCCGGTGGAGGAGCTGCCGAACGAGGCGATCCAGTTCCTGCTCGCGAGCCGGTACTGCGAGGTGGACAGCGAGTTGAAGGACTGGGCGTGGGCGCAGTTCGGGCAACTCGCGGCCGGGTGGCCCGTGGTCTGCGCCGTCAACAACTTCGTTCACAACCACGTCCGCTTCGACTACATGATGGCCCGCGCGAACCGGACCGCACTCGACGTGTACCGCGAACGGGTCGGCGTGTGCCGGGACTTCACCCACCTCGCGATCACCCTGCTCCGGTGCCTCAACGTCCCGGCACGGTACTGCACCGGCTACCTCGGGGACATCGGGGTGCCGGCCGACCCGGCCCCGATGGACTTCAGCGCGTGGTTCGAGGTGTACCTCGGGGGCCAGTGGTACGCGGCCGACGCGCGGCACAACGTCCCGCGGATCGGCCGGATCCCGCTCGCCCGCGGCCGCGACGCCGCCGACGTGGCCCTGACCACCGCGTTCGGCGTGAACCGCCTGGAGGCTTTCAACATCGGCACCGTCGAGGTCGCCTCCCTCAACTGACGCGCGCCGCGTTCGAGAAAACGCGAGCACATCGCGAACCCAGCCCCGTGCGGCCGGGTCATATCGGTACAGCCCGCACCCCACGGCGGAAGCGTACAAACCATGTGAATCTGGCACGCGAAAGCGTATGCGGGTTCGACTCCCGCCGCCGCCCACTCACGGGCGGCGTGGCGGAACGGCAGACGCGCCAGACTAAGTTCAACCGCTTCCCGAACTCGTGCGGGCCTGTTTCCGAAACACCGAAGTCAACCCGTACCCCACAGCGAAGGCGTACAAACGTCCCTCATAAGGTGGAGGTCGCAGGGTTCGATTCCCTGCCCGCCCGAATCACCGGGCGGTAGAGCAGTGGTAGCTCGCCAGAACCGTTTTCAAACCGCCTCCCGGACTTGTACGGGTGATTCTTCTCGACCCACGCGGCCGCTCCGGCGGCCGTTTTCATTGGTGCTGTTGCGACCCGAAGGAGGGTGCGTCATGGCTGTCGTCTCGAACCCGGAAGCGGACCTGCGGCTGGGGATGCTCAACTCGCTGCTCACGTGCCCGCACCGGAAGCTCGGCCTCGTCCACCCGCTGCACGCCGACCTCGTGAAGGCCGACCCGCGGTTCTACGTCCGGCTCGCGGCGTGGTACGCCGACCACGGCGACGTCCGCGACCACAAGGAGATGTTCATCGTCACGCTCGTGACGAGCGACTTCCCCGGGCACCGCGACGTCGGGCTTGCGATGCTGCGCGAGCTGCCGCCGTACCAACTCGGCCGCGTCGTCGATTTCATCCACGGCCGCAAGGAGCGGGTGAAGGTGGAGGTCGATGCGCCCCAGGAGGGCGTGCCGGCCGACGCGATGACGCACAAGGTCGAGCGGAAGGCCGGCAAGGGGAAGAAGCCCGGGAAGCCGAAGCTCGCCGCCGGCGGGACGGTCACGCTGACGGACGAGTTCGGGCTGTTCAAGAATGTCCCGCGGTCGCTGAAGACCGAGGTGACCCGCTACCTGCGGGAGCGCGAGGCCGACGACAAGTGGTTCGACGCGACGGCTCTCCAGGCCCGCAAGGCGCTGAAGCGGCTGTACGCGCTGCTCCACGTCAAGCCGGGGCCGCGGGCGCAGGCGGTACTGTTCGACGAAGTTCCGCCGGAAGGCTCGAAGCTCGCCGGGCTCAAGGCGCTCGCCCAGGCCGACGACGCCGACCTCCAGGCGAAGCTGATCGCCGAGCACGACGTGCCGTTCCGCGTCGCCGTCGGTCTGGTGAAGGCCGTCACGCCGGCGGTGCTGAAGGCGCTCGTCGAGCGGATGTCGCCGCAGGAGGTCATCAACAACCTCGACATGCTGCGGAAGCGCGGCGCGTTCGAGGCCGCGGACCTGAAGGCGCGGGTCGAGGCGAAGCTCGACGCCGCCAAGACCGCGACGCGGGTCAGCGCGTTCAAGGCCGAGACGGCCCGCGACGCGGCCCCGCTGCCGGCCGAGGTGAAGGCGAAGCTCGACGCGGTCGCCGACTCGCAGGTGAAGGCCCGCGGGCGGATCGCCCGGCCGACGGCGCTGCTGATCGACAAGTCGGGCTCGATGTCGCAGGCCATCGAGATCGGCAAGCGGCTCGGGTCGCTGCTCGCGGCGGTCGCGGACAAGGAGCTGTTCGTGTACGCGTTCGACTCGATCGCGTACCCGGTCGAGGCGGCCGGCCCGGACCTCGCTTCGTGGGAGAAGGCGCTCACCGGCATCACGGCCGGGGGCAACACCTCGGTCGGGGTCGGCGTCGAGCAACTGCGGCGGAAGAAGCAGTACGTCGAGCAGATCGTCGTCGTCACCGACGAGGGCGAGAACGCGGAGCCGAAGTTCGTCGCCGCGCTCCAGAAGTACCGGGCCGAGATGAGGGCCGACCCGGCGGTGTGCTTCGTCAAGGTGACGGGGGCGAGCACGCAGCTCGAAGACGAGTGCAAGAAGGCCGGGCTCGTGACCGACGCCTACCAGTTCGGCGGCGACTACTACGCGCTGCCGAACCTGGTCCCGCTGCTCGCCCGCCCGAGCAAGCTGGAACTGCTCCAGGAGATCCTGGAGTACCCGCTGCCGCAGCGGCGGGCGGCGTGACGTCCGGCCCCGCCGTCGCGACGGCGGGGCCGGACCGTTATTCACCCTGCGGGATTCCGACTGCGGGTAGAATACCAGCGCACGTCCCTCCCCCGTTCGAGGACCGGCCATGCCCTTCGATCCCGCACGACTTGCCGCCGACGTCGAGGCGTTCTGCCAGGAGGTGCGGCCCGAGGAGGAGCTCGCGTACGCCGAGCGGCGGTTCAACGAGCACGTCGTGCCGCTGGCGAAGAAGCACGACCTCCTCGGCATGAACGTCCGCACCGAGTACGGCGGCCGCGGGGCCGACCCGGTGAGCTACTTCAAGGCGCTCGCCCGCATCGGCCGCGAGGGCACGACGGTCCGCACGTTCTTCTCCGGGCACCTCAGCATCGGCGCGTACCCGATCCAGACGTGGGGCAGCGAGGCGCTCAAGAAGAAGTACCTCCCCGCGGCGGTGCGCGGCGAGAAGGTGCTGGCGTTCGGCCTCACCGAGCCCGAGGCCGGCAGCAACCCGCTGCAGATGACGACTACGTTCGAGAAGCGGGGCGACCACTTCGTCCTCAACGGGATGAAGTACCTCATCTCGAACGGCGGCATCGCGCAGGCGGTCGTGGTGTTCGGGTACGACGCGGGCGTGCCCGAGGGCGACCCGGGCCGCCGCATCTCGGCGTTCGTCGTGGACACCGACGCCAAGGGGTTCGAGGCCGAGAGCTTCTCGCCGAACGCGAAGATGGGGATGCCGACGTCGAACACCGCGATGTTCGAGATGCACGACGTGAGGGTGCCGCTCGAGAACCTGCTCGGCGAACCCGGCGACGGGTTCCGGGTCGCGATGGGGACGCTCGTGAGCGGGCGGCTGAGCGTCGCGGCCGGGTGCCTGGGGGTGATCGAGGACTGCCTCGCCGAAGCGTGCGAGTACGCCAAGGTGCGGAACCAGCACGGCAAGGAGATCGCCCGGCACCAGCTCGTGCAGGAGCACATCGCGCACATCGAGATGGACCGCGTCGCGAGCGAGTCGCTGCTGCTGCGTGCGGCCGAGGCCAAGGGTCGCTCCGAAGCGGCACCCGGCAACAAGGAGCTGCTGCGCGAAGCGGACCTGCTCGCGGCGCAGGCGAAGTTCTTCGCGAGCAACGCAGCGTGGGACGCGGCCGACCGGGCGGTGCAGGTGTGGGGCGGCAAGGGCTGGAGCACGCTGTACCGCCCGGCCCGGCACCTCACCGACGTCCGCGTGTGCCGCATCTACGAGGGGACCGATGAGATCCTGAAGCTCAAGATCGCCGCGGCCGTACTGGGCAAGGAGTGGGAAGCGTTCAAGTAACTCTCGGCGAATGATTGGTGGAACGGGTGCCAAACCTCCCTGCTGCACCAAATACCCCAGAGTTCCCAGGCTACCGGGGTGCCCCTACATTCGACAAACACGGCACAGTCCCACTGCCCAGTCGCGGGACAGTGGGGTACACTGTTCCCACCTGATTGCCCGGGCGCAACGATTGCACAGCCCGGAGTCAGGCGTTTCAGGATGAAGCACCATGACTCGTTTCCTGTTCGCCCTCGCCGCCGCAGCCGGCTTCGCCACGACGGGCACCGCCGCTGACACCCCGGCCACCGCCCCGGCCCCGACGACGGCCCCCGTGGTCACGGGCACGACCGCCCCGCTGATGACCACCTACGCCCCGACCACCTCGACCCGCCGCGGGCTGTTCGGTCGCCTCCGCGGCCGCAGCGCCAGCACCGTGATGTCGTCGAGCCCGGTGATGAGCACCGGCACGGTGGTCCCCACCGCGCCGCCGGCCGCCGCGGTCCCGGCCCCGATGCCGACCCCGGCCCCGAAGACGACCGGCGCGACCACCGGCACCAACCCGGTCGTCGTGGCCGGCGGCAAGACCCCGATGACCGCCGAGAAGGTCACCCCGGCCACGGGCAGCACGATGACCATGACGACCGCGACCGCGACCGAGATGGCCCCGATGCCGGTCAGCACCTCGACCGCGAAGCGGATGGGCCTGATCGCCCGGATGCGCGCCCGCCGCTGAGTTGGTGAGTCGGGTTGAATCAGTGACGCCGGGGGTCGCACGTCGCGGCCACCCGGCGTTTCTCTTTTTGGGAAAGCTCGAAATCGGCAGCCCGAAGTCCGAAAATAGGACGGAGACCTCGTTCGGCTGTCGTGCCCACTCACAAGGTAGTCATGCCCACGATCCTGCTCCGCAACGGCCGCGTCATCGACCCCTCCCAGAACTTCGACGCGGTGGCCGACCTGTGGCTCGCCGACGGGAAGGTGCTCGGCACCGGCCCGCAGGCCCGCACCGCGGACAAGACGATCGACTGCACGGGGCTGATCGTCTCCCCCGGCCTCATCGACATGCATGTTCACCTGCGGGAGCCGGGCCGCGAGGAGGACGAGACGATCGCCACCGGCACCGCGGCGGCCGTTGCGGGGGGCGTCACGTCGGTCGCGTGCATGCCGAACACCGAGCCGCCGATCGACACGCGGATGGCGGCCGAGTTCGTCATTCAGCAGGCGCAGCGGGCCGGCAACTGCAACGTGTTCCCGATCGGTGCGGTGACCAAGAACCGCGACGGCAAGGAACTCGCCGAACTCGGCGGGCTGGTCGAGGGGGGCGCGGTCGCGTTCACCGACGACGGCGCGCCGGTGTACTCGGCCGAGATCATGCGGCGGGCGCTCGAATACTGCAAGATGCTCAACGACCGGGCGGTGCTCGTTCACGCCGAGATTCTCGAACTGACGGTCGGCGGCGTGATGAGTGAGGGGCTGGTGTCGGTGCAACTCGGGCTGCGGGGGATGCCGGCGGTCGCCGAGGACATCATGATCGCCCGCGACATCATGCTCTCGGAACTCACCGGCGGCCGCGTTCACATCCTGCACGTCTCGACGGCCGGCGGCGTCGATCTGATCCGCCAGGGGATCGCGAAGGGCATCCGCGTCAGCGGCGAGGCGTGCCCGCACCACTTCCTGCTCACGGACGAGTCGCTCCGCACGTTCGACAGCAACTACAAGATGTCACCGCCGCTGCGAACGCAGCGCGACGTGGACGCCATTCTCGCCGGCCTGAAGGACGGCACGCTCTCGGTGCTGGCGACCGACCACGCCCCGCACGCACCCGAGAAGAAGGAGCGCGAACTCGACCAGGCTCCGAACGGCATCCTCGGCCTCGAAACGTTCCTCCCGCTGTGCATCTCCCACCTAATCGAGCCGGGTCACCTGAGCTGGCCGCAGATGCTCGAAAAGATGACCATCAACCCCGCGAAGGTGCTCGGCATCGACCGCGGCACGTTGCAACCGGGCCGCCCCGCCGACGTGACGGTGATCGACCCGAAAGCGAAGTGGACGATCAAGAAAGCCGAGTCGAAGTCGAAGAGCCGCAACACCCCATTCGACGGCTGGAAGGTCACCGGCCGCGCCGTGGTCACGATCGTCGGCGGCGACGTGAAGATGAACCTGCTGGGGTGATATGGCGGCGGGTTTACCCGCCGTCTGTTCGGGAGCACATCCATGATCGAAGCGGAGTGGGTCGCGGACGACAAACCTGAAGAGATGCTCGCACTCCGGCGGGGCCGTGCCACCAACAGGAAATACCGACTCTACGCCGTCGCGTGCGCGCGAGACGAGTTAACTCGCGCGCAGAACGGTGAAGAAATGTTCAACTTCGGCGACCCACTTCATGCTCATTCCGAGCTCTTGTACTGGGATGTAGATCACGGGTACGAAGCCGCCATTCGTTCCGCCGAGGCACACGCGGATGAGAGCACGACGCAGATGAGTCACTCGCGTTGGCTCGTTGCATGGCCACCCGAGGGCGAAGATGTTGCATTTGCAACTTTGGGTTACGATCCCGACGGGCTAGTCGCAATCACTCCTGAGCGTGTTGCCGCGACGATTGGGCGTTACCGCACCCACCCCGCCCGGTACCTCCGCGACATCTTCGGCAACCCGTTTCGCCCCGTGACGTCCGATCCCGAATGGCGCACGTCAACGGTCATGGCTCTCGCTCAGCAGATGTACGAGTCGCGCGACTTCGGCGCGATGCCGATCCTCGCCGACGCGCTTCAGGATGTGGGGTGCGACAGCGACGACATTCTCACGCACTGCCGCGACCCGCATCAGGTTCACGTCCGCGGGTGTTGGGTCGTCGATCTGGTGCTGGGCAAGGAGTAGGTGCGGCGGGGCCGGCCCTGCGGCCGAGCCGCACCGTGAGGCGTCTGCTTGGTGTGGTACGAGACCCGTATTGGCCCCACTGGTGGGGGTGACGCGATGACCGAAGTGGAGTGGTTGTCCAGCCGTAAACCCCGCCGGATGCTCGAACATCTCGGTGATCTGAGAAGTGATCGCCGGGCAAGGCTATTCGTGTGCGCGTGCTTTCGGCGAGTCTGGGATCTGCTGACAAATACTCAGAGCCGGGAGTCGGTGGAAGTCCTTGAACGCTTTGTGGACGGATTCGCTGAAGACACCGATCTCAGGGAGTTGTTGATCTCTTCCAACGACTCGCTTTACAACCATCAAGATGTCGTTGCGGAGGCTGAGGGAGATATCGAACGTCGAGACTTCCCGGAAGACTTTGTGGCGAAAGCACGGTATGCAGAAGCCCTGAGAGACTTATCGCTTGCGCAAGGGCTCGTTTTCATCGCTGAGAATCAGGTACAAGCCTGGGAAGCGGCGTCTTGCGTCGCGTCTGGTATAGGATGGTCTGCCGAGGCGAGCATTTATGGTTCCGCGTCACCAGATAGTGGATCCTCGGAACTCGCCTGTGACAGTGCGATAGCACAAGATCAGGCAATGGCATTCGAGAGTGAGCAGCAAGCGGAACTCCTACGCGACATCTTCGGCAACCCGTTTCGCCCCGTGACGTTCGATCCCGAATGGCGCACGTCAACGGTCATGGCTCTCGCTCAGCAGATGTACGAGTCGCGCGACTTCGGCGCGATGCCGATTCTCGCCGACGCGCTGCAAGACGCGGGGTGCGACAGCGACGACATCCTCTCGCACTGCCGCGACCCGCAGCAGGTTCACGTCCGCGGGTGCTGGGTCGTCGATCTGGTGCTGGGCAAGGCGTAGGGTGGGTCGGGGCAGCCCTGCGGCCGAGCCGCACCACACCACGCGGATCGCACTGCCCGCCGGACGCCACATCGCCCCGAACGTCTCGGACTGCTCACCACCCGCCTCCCGCCCCGATCGTGCGATGGCCGCCGCGGGCCGCCCAGCGCCGCCCTCCGCACAAAGATGTGCGAAACCCTGGCAGTCGCGAGCGCGCTGCGAACTAGAATCTGAGTGAGGCTTTCGCCCCCCGCCACGCCCGCGCTGGGACTCGAGACCGCCATGATCCGATCCGCGACCGTCGACGACGTGCCCACCATTGCCCGCCTCATCCGCGCCCTGGCCGAGTACGAGCGCCTCAGCGACCGCGCCATCTTCGACGAGGAGAAGCTCCGCGAGCACCTCTTCGGCGAGCGGCGGTACGCCGAGGTGCTCCTCGCCGAGCAGGAGGGGAAGGTCGTCGGGTTCGCACTGTACTTCCACAACTACTCGACGTTCCAGGGCAAGCCGGGGCTGTACCTCGAAGACCTGTTCGTGCTCCCGGACTTCCGCGGCAAGGGGGTCGGCAAGTCGCTCCTGGTCGCGCTCGCGAAGCTCGCCGTCGAGCGCGGGTGCGGGAGCGTCCGGTGGGTGGTGCTGAAGTGGAACGAGCCGAGCATCCGGTTCTACGAGTCGCTCGGCGCGATGGCGATGAACGAGTGGACCGAGTACCGGCTGCTCGGCGACCCGCTCAAGAAGGTGGCGGCCCTTGAGGTGGGGCCGCGGGCCGGGGAAGGGTGATCGCGCCGTCGTGCAGGGCAGACGCCACCAGCACGCCGTCCGCACCGGCTGCACCGAGGCGGTCCACGTCGTCCCACGACCGCACGCCGCCGCCGGCGATCAACTCGACCTGCGGGAACGCGCCGCGGATCGCGCCGAGCAACTCTTCCGTCCCGCTGCCGGTCCCCGTGCCGACGCGCGCCAGGTCGAGGACGATCAGCGTGCGGACCCCCATCCCGACCGCGACACGGGCGACGCCGAGCGCGTCGCGCCGGCCGCTGACGCCCCACACGCCCCAGTTCCCGACCAGCTCCCCGGCCCGCAGGTCGATCGAAAACGCCAGGGTCTGCGAGCACGGCGAGAACGTGAAGTCGCGGAGGAAGTCCGGGGTGCGGCACGTCTCGAACCCGACCACGGGCCGCAGGTGCGGCGATGCGGGAAGGTCGATCACGTCGTGCCGCGGGCCGAACCCGGCGTCGAGCCAGACTGGGCCGGTAGCGCCGTCGAGCAACTCCGCGACCGCGGACGACACCCGCCCGCTGCCGGTGATGGCGTCGAGGTCGGCGACGTACAGTTCGGTCGTGCCCGCCGCGGCCCGCAGCGCGGCGGCCACCGCCGCGGGCTCCGTCGACGTGGTGAGCGTGCTAACGACCGGCCTGTAGCCCTCGCGGCGGCCGGCGACCGCACGGACAACCACGCCGCCCTTCACGTCGAGGACCGGTACGAGCCGGGGCGCGTTGGCCATGACGGGAGCGTCCTTGTCACGGGGGAGAGTTACGGTTCAACGTCCGAACCCGGGGCCGGTTGGGCAACCCTCCCGCGGCGGTCGAACTGTGAACCGCCGGACCCGAAACTCGAAACTGTCGAAGTGGGTTGGCCGTTGGACGGCCGGAAGTTATACTAGACGGCTTCTCGCCCCAGAAACCGGGTTGGGGGCGTTTCCCCGTTCGTACCGGAGGGTTGGCCCCATCATGCAACCGATGCGCGTGATCGCCGAGTCCTCGAAGGAGGCGTCGTGGCTCTCGTAGACGTCAAAGTCCTGCTGGAAGCGGGCGTCCATTACGGCCACCGGGCCAGCAAGTGGAACCCCAAGATGCGGCCGTACATCTACGGCAAGCGCAACCTCATTCACATCATCGACCTCCGGGAAACCGTCCGCGGGCTGCTCCGCGCGTACAAGTACCTGTCGCAGGTCGTAAGTCGCGGCGGGCTGGTGATGTTCGTCGGCACCAAGCGGCAGGCGAAGGAGATCGTCGAGCGCGAGGCCAGCCGGGCCGGGATGCCGTTCGTCAGCGAGCGGTGGCTGGGCGGCACGCTCACGAACTACCGCACGATCCGCAACCGGCTGAAGCGGCTCCAGGAACTCGAGTCCATGTGGCTCCCGGCCGGCGCCGACGCCCGCAAGGAAGACCTGAACAACTACATCGCCGGCCTGATGACCGAGGCGGGCAAGCTCGACCCGGCCCTCGCGCCGGACACGTCGGACATCCGCACGCACTCCAAGAAGATGATCTCGACCCTGAGCCGCGAACTCCTGAAGATTCGCCGGAACCTCATGGGCATCCGCGACATGGTCAAGCTCCCCGACGCGCTCGTCATCGTCGGCCCGAACAAGGAGCACATCGCGGTCAAGGAGGCGAAGCGGATGGGCGTGACCACGATCGCCCTCATCGACACCGACAGCGACCCGGACCCCGTGGACCTGCCGATCCCGGGCAACGACGACAGCATCCGGTCGATCGAGGTCGTCATGGCCAAGCTGGCCGACGCCTGCCTCGAGGGCCGCGCGTCGCTCCCGCCCGAGCAGCAGCACATGATCAAGCCCCGCACCCCGGCCGCGCGGCCGGCCCCCGCGGCGGCCCCGGAGTCGAACCCGGCCCCCGCGGCACCTGTCAGCTAATAAGTAGTGGTCGGAGGGCAGTGGACAGTGAAGCGAACGGCCGCGGGCGCGGGCCCGCCGGCCTTCTCCCGTCCGCTCCCCACTGACCACTGTCCACTCTGAGGAGAGACATGAGCACCGCCGTTACCCCGCAGATGGTCAAGCAGCTCCGCGACCGCACCGACCAGCCGATGGGGCTGTGCAAGCAGGCGCTCGACCAGAACGCCGGCGACATGGAGAAGGCCGTCGACTGGCTCCGCAGCCAGAACAAGAACATGGGCGTGAAGCGGGAGGCGAACGAGACCGCCGAGGGCCGCATCGGCGTGTACTACGACAACGCCGCCCGGGTCGCCGCGGTCGTCGAGCTGCGGTGCGAGAGCGCCCCGTCGGCCAAGAGCGACCAGTTCGTCGCCCTGGCCAACGACGTCGCCAAGCACGTCGCCACGAGCAAGGCCGCCGACGTGGCCGCCACCATCGTCGAGCCCCTCGCCGGCGGGAAGGGCACCGTCCTCGACCGCATCAACGACGTCGTCGGCGTGATCCGCGAGAAGATGGTCCTCCACAAGTTCCAGCGGCTCGCCGGCGGCGTCTACGGCGGGTACGTCCACCACGACGGCACCGTCGGGGTGCTCGTGGAGTGCAAGGGCGCGGCCGCCAACGACGAGGTCGTCCGCGACGTGGCCGCCCACATCGCCGCCCTCAACCCCCCCTACGCCACCACGGCCGACGTGCCCGTCGACGTGCTGGAGAAGGAGAAGGGGCTGGTCAAGGCCGACATGGAGGCCGACCCGAAGAACGCCGGAAAGCCGGCCAACATCCTCGAGAAGATCGCCGAGGGCAAGATCCGCACCAAGCTCGCCGAGATCGTGCTGAGCGAGCAGCAGATGGCCAACGAGATGAAGTACCCCAAGACGACCGTCGCCGCGGCCCTCAAGAAGGCCGGGCTCGAGCCGGTGAAGTTCGTCCGGTTCAAGGTCGGGGCCGTCGCACTGTGATTCGAAGTCCTCCCGTCGCGACGGGAGGGCTTGAACCCGTACCACCCACTACCCGTCGATAGCGAACACGAGACATGCCACACACTCCCAGCGCCTGGAAGCGGCTCCGCAAGTCGGAGACCCGCCGCAAGCAGAACCGGACCGCGGCCAAGAAGATCCGGCTCCAGCGCCGCAAGGTCGCGGACGCGATCAAGGGCACCGACGCCGCGGCGGTCGTGACCGAGGTCAAGGCCACCCAAGCGGTCCTCGACCGCGCGGCCTCCAAGGGGTACATCCACCCCAACAAGGCCGCCCGGCTCAAGTCCCGCCTCGTCAAGCGCCAGCGGGCCGCGGCCGCCGCGCCTCCCAAGGCCGAGACGACGAAGAAGTGATTGCTCTTGGCGAGCCGGGAGCGTCA
>NZ_JBHYGG010000098.1:0-13076 GCF_051859125.1 Gemmata sp. | reverse complement strand
GACCGGGGGAGCGTCCGACGCTCCCCCGGTCGCGGCTCGCGGGGCCTCGGGCGGCTCAGGAGCGCCGGCCCTCGATGCGGCGGAGGAGCGCCTCCTCGGCGGCCCGCCACTTCTCCTCGGTGTCGTAGGTGCCGGCGGCGATCTCGCTACGGACGCGGGCCACCAACTCGTGGCGGATGCCGTCCGGACCGGGCTTCTCGTCCGCACCGGCGAGCACGGCGGCCGGCAGGTGCAGGCGACCGGCCCCGGGGGCGGGGGCGGCCGCGGCGATCCGCCAGCGATGCCAGTGGCGTCGGGTTGCATCGCGCATCGGGTTGCGTCTCCGTACCCGGTCGGCCGGGTCCACATATCGGGCGGCAATCGCGAGCGGTTTCGTGAACCGGGTCGCCGCCCTGGTGATCTTACCTCTTCGCCCGGTCACGTGGGGAGCCCAGACCCCCCGACCACGGTTCACCCGTTCAGTGCCCCGCGACCTCATTCTACGCACCTCTATCGTCGGAGGTGCGTCCCGCGGCGTAAGAAATCGAAGCCTGTCGGGACATCCCCGATCGGTCGCCCGTCGCCCGGAAACCGTTGCCCGGGTCGTTCGCGTCGGTCCGGCGGTGCAACACCTGACCCGGCCCGGGTCTTACGTTTCGCGTTTCACGTTGAAGACCACGCCCGCCGCGCCGAACTTCATGAGAATCCGGCCACATTTCTGGTCCCGGAACCGCCCCGAATCGCTCAAGCCGGCGGCCCCCCGCGGTACGCCTGCCGCAGGACGTTCCCGGCCAGGTGCGCCTCGCGCGTCGGGGTCGGGTGGCGGTACCCACTGAGGGTGGCCCGGACGACCGCGAGGGCCGACGCCAGGTCGATGTTGTGGCCCGGGGAAACGTAGACCGGCTTGGCCCCCGCCGCCGACCGCACCACCGCCCCCACCACTTCCCCGCCGATCGTGAGCGGGCTGGCAGCCCCGGCCTCGCCCCCCGGCTCGCCGCGGTCCCCCACCAGCCAGCTCTTCGCGCACCCCAGGCACGGCAGGCCGAGCCACAGTCCCAGGTGGCAGGCCAGGCCGAAGCGCCGCGGGTGAGCGACCCCCTGTCCATCCAACATAACGGCGTCCGGCGTCCGGCGCAAATCAGCAAACGCACTCAGGAGCGCGGGAACCTCGCGGAACGACAGTAGACCCGGCACATACGGGAATGTCACTTCGCGGGTCGCCGTCCGCGTTTCGACTACAGCCCCGTCGGCGGCCCGCACCACGACGACCGCGGCGAACGCGACCGGCTCGGTCAGGTGGTACGCGAGGTCGCACCCGGCGACGTACTCGAACCGCTCCAGCGGCCGGGACAGGTCCACGCGGGGCGCGAGCGCGGTCTGGAGCGCGACGGCCTCCGCCTCGGTGGCCGGCCAGTCGTGCAGGTGGGGGATGTCCATGCGTGCCGCCTCGTTCTCCTCGTCTGGTGATCGCGGTCGCAGGCACGGAGAGGGGGAGACACGGAGCGAGGATCGCTCGGGCCGAATCGTTCGCCCCACGCGGGCCGCCACGGAGGGCGGCCCCGACAGATCAAATGCCCCGGTCCGGTAGGGGCCGCCCTCCGTGGCGGCCCGCCAGCCACCTCGAGCGGATCCCGGGGGGAGTTCGGCCGGGCGAGGATCAGAGCGGGGCGATGCCGCCCTCGTGTCTCCGAACGTCCGCGTCGCCCCCTCTCCCCATCTCCGTGTCTCCCCCCCTCCCCAGCTCTCCCGCGGGGGCCTCCGACAAAGGAGAAGAGAGTTCGAACTCGGCCAGAGGTTCGTCCGCCATCCGCGCGGCGACGCGCACGGTGAACGTGCTCCCGCGGCCCAACTCGCTGTTCAGGGTCACGTCGCCGCGCAGGAGTTTCGCCAGTTCGCGGACGATGCTCAGCCCCAGCCCAGTGCCGCCCTGCTCGCGGGTCATCGGGTTCGCCGCCTGCCGGAACTTCTCGAAGATCAGGTCCTGCTCGTCGGGCGAGATGCCGACGCCGGTGTCGGTCACGGTGAACACGAACTCGGTCCCGTCGGACCCGGCCTTGAGCGTGACGCGGCCGCCCTCGGGGGTGAACTTCACCGCGTTGGAGATCAGGTTCGTGAGGATCTGGTGCAGCTTCCCCGAGTCCTGGCGGCCGGCAGGCAGGTTCGGGTCGGCGACCACCTTCAGGTCGATGTTCTTCTTCTCGGCCTGCGGGCGGAACATGGCGACCGCGTGCTCGGCGATGGCCGCGGGGCTCACCGGGTCGAGGTGCAGCCGCATCTTGCCGGCTTCGAGCTTGGCGAGGTCGAGGATGTCGTTGATGAGCGCGAGCAGTTGCTGCCCGCTGGTCATGATGTTCCCGGAGTACCGGTGCTGCTTGTCGCTCAGGTTGTCGGCGGTGAGCAGGATTTCGGAGAACCCGATGATGCTGTTGAGCGGGGTCCGCAGCTCGTGGCTCATGGTCGAGAGGAACTCGCTCTTGAGCCGGTTGCTCTCGAACAGCGCCATGTTCACGCGGGCCAGTTCGTCGACCTTGCGGTCCAGGTCGGCGATGAGCTTCTTGTTGCGGTCCTGGATGTTCGCGAGGTTCCGGAGCATCCGGTTGAACGCGTGCGACAGGTCCTCGAACTCGTCCCCGGTCTGGATCTCGCTGCGGATGTTCAGCTCGCCCTGCGCGATCGCCTCGGACACCTCCTTGAGGTGCTTCACCGGCTTCACGATGACGTACCGGATGATGAGGTAGCTCCCGGCGATGATGAGCAGCGACGTGCCGATGGCGAACGAGATGAGCAGCGCCCGGTTCGTGTGGAACCCCTCCTCGATGGACTGGGTCGAGAGCCGGATGCGGACCACGGCCATGAGGTCGTCCGGCTTGAGCCCGGCGACCGCGACCTTCTCGCCCACCTTGGCCGGGTCGCGGTGGCAGTTGACGCACGACTGCCCGGCCCGGATCGCCCCGTAGTAGTAGTACGCGTTCTCCTTGGGCGCCTGCCGGTTGGCCTCGTCCCGGCCCTCGGTCTGGATCCGGTGCATGACCGTGAGGTCGTCGCTCGTCGGCAGGTAGTCGGGGTCCTTGGTGTCGGGCTTGATGAGCCGGGTGCTGTACCCCTTGAGGGCAGCCGGCCAGTGCGCCTCGGTCAGCTTCTGGAAGTCGTCGATGGCCTGGAGCTGCTCCCCGCGGACGTGGAGCCGCGCCACGATCGGCGACAGCAGCGCGCGGCCGGTCGTTTCGAGCTGCTCGTAGGCGAGGTCCTCGGTCTGCTTGGCGTACACCCAGAAGCTGCCGGTCATGAGCAGCAGCACGCCGGCCCCGAGGAGCCACCGGCACTTCCGTTCCAGGCTCGTCTCGCCCAGGAGCCGCTTGAACGCGCGGTACGACATAAGGATTTCACCGCGGAGGACGCAGAGGACGCAGAGGAAGACAGAGGGTTCAAACCGTTCGGGCCTTGGTCGCCTTCTTGGTTTTACTCTGCGGTGAACTCTTCTGACAACTCGCACAAAAGTGCGACGACCGGCCCGCGAGCCGCTCGCACGCGATCGCGCCCGTGCAGGTCGGGCACGGCTCGCCGGTACGACCGTACACCGCGAACTCGTTCTGGAACCCGCCCCGGAGCCCGGACCCGCCGACGTAGTCGCGGATCGTGCTGCCGCGGGACGCGATCGCCTTCGTCAGCACCGCCTCGACCGCCAGCCGCAGCCGGTCGCACTCGTCGGCCGCCAGCGACTTCCCCGTGCGGGCCGGGTGGAGCTTCGAGCGGAACAGCGCCTCGTCGGCGTAGATGTTGCCGACGCCGGCGACGATGGTCTGGTCGAGCAGCACGGCCTTCAGGTTCCGGGCGGTGCCGGTGACGGCGTCGCGGAACGCGGCGGCGTCGAGGCCGAACGGCTCGGGGCCGAGTTCGGCGTTCATCTCGTCTTCGAGGGCGGCGCGGCTCGCGAACCATTCCGCCGAGCCGAACCGCCGCGGGTCGCGGAGCAGCAGGTCGGTGCCGTTGTCGAGAGCGAACGCGAGGTGCAGGTGGTCGGGCTCGGGCGTCGCGGCCGGTACGACCGTGAACTGCCCGGTCATGCCGAGGTGGACGCGCAGCACGGGCGAGCCGGGAGCGTCAGCGACCGGAGGGTTGCGTTTCGCGTCCAGAAGGTCCACGAGAATCCACTTCCCGCGCCGCCGCACGCCGGCGACCGTCGCGCCGGTGACGCGGGCGTTCCACGCGGGCCTCCACGGCCGGCGGAGCTTCTTCGCGCTGTGCCGCACGCCGACGACCGTGCGGCCGGCGAGTAGTGGCCGCAGGTCGCGCACGACGGTCTCGACTTCCGGCAACTCGGGCATGGCTCTCCCCGCGGTGGTCTGGGGATTCTACCAGCCGGCCGAACGCGATCACACCCGAACCGCGTGCTACGCTACGAGCGTCACACAACCGTGTCTGGGGGCGACCATGTCGACGCGACGATTCCGAACCGCGGCGCTGGCACTGCTCGCCGCCGGCTTCCTGACGTACCTCGCGTACGCCCGGGTGTCCGGAACGGAGCCCATTCGGGTGGGCATGCCGTTGCTCCAGGCGCAACTGATCATGTTGAGCCCCGGGGAGCAGACGGGGGTGGTCGCGAAGGTCGCCATCTTCACGAATATCAGGGAAGAACATTGGCTGAGTAAAACGTCCGGCAAGGACCGCTGGTCGCACTTCTACCAATGGGAGGACGCCACCCACCGCGTGAACGTCCGTGCTGAACCCAACGGACCGTTCTCCACCTTGCAGATCGTCGAACTCGATCGGGAGCCAAACGCGCAGCCCGAACTCGGTACGGTGTGGGCGTGGCGAATCGTGCTCACCCTCGTCTGGCTTGGCGTGCTCGTCCTGCTCTTCCGTGCGGCGTTCGAGCCAAAGCACGCGGTCGCCTTGAACTCGCCGGGGGCACCCGGTGCTTCATCCGGTGCCGCCCCTCTTCCTTGAGACGGGAACCCACTTGTGCCGTCGCGACTTCACCGCCGGCGAAATCCGCGAGAGCCGAGTGATGCAACTCGCCGGCGCGGCGGTTGCTCTTTTGGGTCTCGGACTCGTCGTCCACGGACTGTGGCCGGTCGCGGGACCGAAACCCTCCGGTGCCTTGAACTCGCCGGCCGCACCTGACACAACAAACGGTGCCCGGTCCTCCGCGTGAACACCACGGACGCCTCCCCATGCCATCCACGCTCCCCACGCCCCGCGTCTCGGCCGTTCCCGACGCCCGCGGGCGGTTCGGCCCGTACGGCGGCCGGTTCGTTCCCGAAACGCTCATGTTCGCCCTCGAACAGCTCGACGCGGCGTACCGCGAGGCGAGGGCCGACCCCGCGTTCCAGGCCGAGTTCCACCAGCTCCTCAACGAGTACGTCGGCCGGCCGTCGCGGCTGTACTTCGCCGAGCGGCTCACGAACGAGGCCGGCGGCGCGCGGATCTTCCTCAAGCGCGAGGACCTGAACCACACCGGCGCGCACAAGATCAACAACGCGCTCGGGCAGGCGATGCTCACAAAGCGCATGGGCAAGAAGCGCGTCATCGCCGAGACCGGGGCCGGAATGCACGGCGTGGCCACCGCCACCGCCGCGGCGCTGTTCGGCATGACGTGCCGCGTGTACATGGGCACCGAGGACATCCGCCGGCAGGAGCTGAACGTCTTCCGCATGAAGGCGATGGGCACCGAGGTGTTCCCGGTCGAGAGCGGCAGCAAGACGCTCAAGGACGCCACGAACGAGGCGATGCGCGAGTGGATGAGCAGCGTCGAGGACACGCACTACATCATCGGCTCGGTGGTCGGCCCGCACCCGTTCCCGGAGATGGTCCGCGACTTCCAGAGCGTCATCGGCACCGAGACGAAAGCGCAGTGCCTGTCTCAGCTCGGCAAGCTCCCCGAGGTCGTGGTGGCGTGCGTCGGCGGCGGGAGCAACGCGGCCGGCATGTTCTACCCGTTCGTGGACGACACCGGCGTCGAGCTGATCGGCGTCGAGGCCGGCGGCCGGAACCCGAAGCCCGGCCAGCACGCGGCGACGCTCAGCAACGGCGCGCCGGGCGTGCTGCACGGGAGCTTCAGCTACGTGCTGCAGGACGACGACGGCCAGACCGCCGACGTCCACTCCGTGAGCGCCGGGCTCGACTACCCGGGCGTCGGCCCGGAGCACTCGTACTGGGCCGACGCGAAGCGGGTGCGGTACAGCTCGGTGACCGACCAGGAGGCGCTCGACGGGTTCCACCTGTGCGGGCGGCTGGAGGGCATCCTCCCGGCGCTGGAGACGGCGCACGCGGTCGTCGAGGCGATGCGGATCGCGGCCACGCGGTCGAAGGACGACGTGGTCGTGGTGTGCTTCAGCGGCCGCGGCGACAAGGACTGCGCCGAGGTCGCGCGCCTCACGGCGAAGAAGTGACCCGGGGCGATCCGCGTTGCACCGGGGACCAGCGGTTTACCCGCACAGGTTGCCAGGGGTTTGCCCGCACAGCGGGCCGCACCCCTGGCTACACTCTGCCGCCCCTCCGGGGCTGACATCAGCAGGCGAGTGACTTGCGTTTGTAGCCGCGGACGCGGCGACCGATGGTAGCCAGGGGTGGAGCGAGTCCGCGAGCGCAACCCCTGGTCCCCGGCGCACCAGGGCGACACCCCATGATTCCCAAGCTCATCCAGCGGCAGGGCGCGCAGCACCTCGCGGAGGAGGACCAGCAGGCCCCCGCCGGCGCGGCCGCGTTGGACCCGCCGCGGGCCGTGCTCGAATTGGTCCCCGAGTCGGTCTGCCGCGAGAACCTCGTCCTCCCGCTCAAGCTCGACGGCCGCACGCTCCACGTCGCCGCGGTGAATGTGTCGAACGTGATGCTCCGCGACAAGCTCTCGTTCGTCCTGAACAAGGACATCCGCCTCGTCGCGTACCCCCCGTACGCCATCCTGGCCGCGATCAACCGCCACTACGGGCACACGCGGTCGGAGTCCGTCGATTCGATGCTGATGGCTTACGGCGGCGAAGACGCAGCGGTCGGGGATCACGACGAAGTACCGTCGACGGTCGACACGATGAGCGGGGGGGGGGCGGTGCGGCGGCGGATGACGCGGGCCGCCAGTGCCACGCCGCGGCTCGACTCCGCGCCGCGGTCCGAGGTACTCAGCCGGTCGGCGGTCGAGTTCCGCAAGGGGCCCAAGGGACTCGAGGACGAAGTCGACCTCGAACGGCAGTTGCGGGGCACCGTCGCCGAGGCGGGCGAAGACACGACACCGGACTACGGGACGCGAACCATGTGGTACTACACCGTCGAGGAGGGGCAGCGCGCCCTCATGGTCCGCAGGGACGGCCGCATGGAGGTGATCGTCGGCCCCAAGCGGGTGTGGGCGGGGAGCAGCCGGTTCGAGCGGATGCGGCACTTCGTCGCGCACCCCGGCGAGTTCCTCATCGTCCGGTTCCGTGACGGCCGCCAGGAGCACCTCGTCGGCCCCACCGACGTCTGGTTCGACCCCCGCGTCCACGAGACGGTCACCCGCCAGGACGCGCTCCAGCTCGCCGCCAAGGAAGCGGTCATCGTGTACTCGCGGCCGGCCAACGCCGAGGCGATCTCGCGGCGCATCGTCCACGGGCCGATGCTGTTCGTCCCGGCCCCCGGCGAGTGGCTCCACACGTTCGCGTGGCACGGGTCCGACGGCGGCTCGCAGGGCGCAAAGAAGGTCGCCAAGGGGCTCGTGTTCCAGAAGCTCTGGCTCATGCCCGACCAGATGTACCACGACGTCACCGACGTCCGCACCGCCGACGACGCGGTCCTCACCATCAAGCTCATGATGTTCTTCGAGCTGGCCGACATCGACCGCATGCTCGAGGCGACCCACGACCCGATCGGCGACTTCATCAACGCCGCGACCTCGGACGTGGTCGACTTCTGCGGCCGGCACACGTTCGAGGAGTTCAAGAAGAACACCGGCGACCTGAACGAGCTCGCGACGTACCGGCAGCTCACCGTGCGGGCCGCGCAGAACGGGTACCGCATCAACAAGGTGGTGTACCGCGGGTACGGCGCGCCGGACCGGCTCCAGGCGATGCACGACCAGGCCATCGAGGCCCGCACGAAGCTCCAGCTCGAACGCGCCACCGAGGAGCAGGCGCAGGGGCTCGAGGACTACAAGCTCCGGGCGCAGATGAACCGGGCCACGAGCCGCCGGACCGAGCAGACCATCGAGGTGCAGACCGAGATCGAACTCGCCCAGAAGCGGCAGGAGGCCGAGATGCGGACGAAGGAGGCCGAGCGGAACGCGAACCGCGAGCAGCGCCGCCGGGACGCCGAGGCCGAGATGGAGGTCCGCCGGCAGACCGAGGAGCGCACCCGCCAGCACCTCGCGGCGCTCAAGGAGATGGGCGTGGACCTGACCGCGTTCCTCACGCAGGGCCGCGCCGACCGCGTCATCGAGCTCCGCGGCGGCGGCAAGGGCGGCCTGGCCCCGCACCTGCACCTCGATGGCGCCGACGGCCCCGGGGCCGGGTGACGCCGCAGGGGTTCGTTCGGACCCGTGTTGTAGCCGGCCTCTGTGAGGCCGGTGCTTGGGGACTTGCACACGCCCGGCCTCACAGAGGCCGGCTACAGAACGCAATCAGCACCGCCCGGGGTGGCGCCATTACTGCATCGGCCCCGTCAGCCCCGCGAGCGTGTGGCCGCGGCGGTCGCTGCGGTGGAAGGTGAAGTCGGTCCCGTAGGGGGACCGCTCGGCGGCGTGCAGGAACACCCCCAGGTCGCCCCACTTGCTCTCGATCAGGACCGGCTCGCCCGGCGTCACGTACCGCACCACGCCCGTGTGCGTGACCGCCCCGTTCGTGCGGTACACGACCGCGTCGCCGGGGGCGGGGACGGCCACCTCGCGGTACCCGTTCTCAGCCAGGATCACGGCCACGTCGTCGGCCGACAGGCGGAACCGGCCCCCGGTGAACACCCACCCGTGGCAGTTCGTCTGCGCGCCCCCGCACCCGCGGCGGATGATCTGGTCGCTCAACTGGGCCGCCGCCAGGAACCGCTCCTCGCTCGTCGCCGGGTCGGCCGCCTCCGGCGCGGCCGCGGCGACCGGCTCCCGCAGGACCACCGGGGTGCCCCGGTCGGTCGCGGCCCGGGCGCGGTCGGAGGGGACCGACGGCCGCGCCCCCATGACCACGTTCATGTCCGCCATCGACTGGGCCTTCGCCCGTTCGTCGGCCCGGTCGAACAGGGCCACGGCCCCGACCGCGGAGACGACGCCCACCGCGGCGAGCAGCCCGTACCGGGCGGCCGGGTGGTGGCTGGCGGCAACGGCACGGGCGGCGGCGGCCACCACCCGCGGGTGGCCGAGCGCCAGCACCGGGACCAGGCCGGCGGCGAGCAGCACCGCGGCGGTGGCGGCCCCACCCGGCTGGTCGAGCAGGACCGCCGCCCCGACCGCCGCGGCGCTCGCCGCAACGGTGGCCGCGGCGCGAGCGCTTGCACCCCGGCCCAGGAGCAGGAGGTTCGCGACGCCGACGAGGAACAAGCCGAGGCCGGCGCAGGCCGCGGGAAAGAACGAGGCCAGGTGGGGGGATGACACGGGGGTGTCCTCCGAGCGGAACGTCCATTCCGCGTGGGGCAGGTCCACCAACTTTACCCGCCGCCCATGAAAGTGCGATGAGTCGGTCCGAGAAAAGTGCGTAACAACGGTATCGGATTAGTCAGTCCAAGCGATCCGCGGCCTGGGGATGAACTGAAGTCGTTTTTCGATCGAGAGTTGCGAAGAAGTGGTGGCGGGAAACGAAAAAGCCGATCTGCTGACGACCTCTCCCTTCGTCAGCAGATCGGCTTAGGCTCTCGCCGACCGGGTAAACGCACGAGTTGTGCCAAAATTGCTCGAACAGCGAGAAATGGTGGACCGTTGGCGCAAGTCGTTATGGAGATAGTAGTAGCGGCCATCAGTCTCGCCGCATGCTCAGAATCGGGTCTTCTGGCCTCGATTCCGGAAAGCCCACTTAGCAGGCATTCGGTGTCGAAAATCGCGCATGGTGCTTAATCATGATGCAGGGGCGGGCTCGAGAATCAGCCAGACCTTCGAGCCGATCGCCGGGATCTTCTCGGTCTTTGCCTCATAGGTGAGCTGCGCTTCGTCCTTTGAAATCTCGACGGGGATCTCGAGCATCGAAAACGGGAAGTTCGAGATGCTGATGATGTCGCCGCTGTTGGCCCCGTAAAACTTCTTGCCGTTCTCGGGGTCGGTGATGATCATGCTGCCGGCGAACACCCAGCCGTGCGGCATCGGGGCCTTCTTCTTCAGGTCCCACACCCACTCCTGGGCCGCGTGCGTGTGCGGCTTGCCGTCCTTCGTGTAGTGAACGCTCACCTTCACCTTGGTCCCGGTCGCCGGCTTGTACGCGGGCATCTCGGTCTTCGCGTCGATGAACTGCGTCGGCTTACCGGCCTCGGCCCCGGTGAGCAACAGCAACTCGTGCAGCTTCTGGGCGTCCACGTCGGCCCGGAGGATCGCCTCGTGTTCCTTCGTCCCCTTCTTGCACAGGAACACCTCGAGCGGCCCCTCGCGGAGGCACACCTCGGTGGCGACCATGACCCGCCGCGTCTTGTCGGGACGGACCTCCATGACGACGCCCTTGAGGTTCGGGGCCTCGATGTGGACCGACTTCGGGTCGGACTTCGGGGCCGGGGGCAGCGGCTCCTCCTTGGGCTCGGCGGCCGCCTGCGAGACCGGTGCAGAACAGGGCAGCACGGGGGCGGCCGGAGCGGTCCGGGCGGCGACCACGGACGTTGGGGCGGCGTCGCGGGGGGCGCAGCACGCGGGCCGGGTGCGGTCGGGTCGGGCCGGGGTGGTCGCGGTCAGAGCGGCCGCCGATACGAGGGCGAGCGCGAGGGCGGTGAGCTTCATGACCGGTCTCCTGGGGAGGTGCGGGGCCGCCGCGGCGGGTGGTGTCAGACTACAACGCCCGGGCCGGCCGGTTCAAACAGAAAAGCCCGCGGACTCGGGTCCGCGGGCTTCGGGCGTTAGCAACCGACGTGCCGTCACTTGCAGGGGGCGGCACACGGGGCCGGCTTGCACGGGTCGCACGGGGCCGCGTCGCACGGGCTGCACGCCAGGCGGTCGGCGCACAGCTTGCTGAACAGGTCGCGGATCGGCCGCGACTTCGCGGTGCAGGCACAGGCCGGCTTGCAGGTGTCGCACGCCTTGGCCGGGCCGCACGAATCGCAGGCCTTGGCGGGGGCGGCGGGCTTGCAGGCGTCGCAGGCCTTGGCCGGGCCGCCCTTGCAGGCGTCGCACGGCTTGGCCGGGCCGCCGTGGCACGCGTCGCACGGCTTGGCCGGCTTGGCGACCACGCACGGGACCATCTCGGTCACGGTCTTCGGCACCTTCACCGTCGTGCAGACCGGGACCTGGCGGCACACGGTGTACGGGACGCACTTCGTGACCACCTCTGGCACCATCTTGGTCACCTGGGTCGGGACCAGCTTCTTCACCTGCTCGGTGACCATGCGGCAGGTCTTCACCTCGACCGTGCGGCACACCTGGGTCGGCACCATCTTGGTCACCTGGGTCGGGACCATCTTGGTGACCTCCTTCGGGACCGTCTTGGTGACGGTGTACGGCACCTTGCGGACCTCGGTGACCGGGACCGTCTTGGTGACGTTCTCGGTGACCGCCTTGTTGACCTTCAGCCCCTCGACGAACACCCGGCCCGGGGCCGCGGCGTCGTAGGTCGGGGCGTTCGGGTTGCCGAGGGCGGCCGGGCCGCCGCCGACCACGCCGGCCCCCTTGGCGGCCGCCGCGGCGGCGTCACCGCCCAGGGCCGAGGCGTCGGCGTAGGCCCCCAGGGCGTTCCGCTTCGTGGTCACCGGCACGCGGTCGATCACGGTCTCCTGGACGTTCTTGGTGACGGTGTACGGCACCTTGACGATCTTGGTGGTCTGCACGTTCCGGGTGACGGTGACCGGCACCTTCTCGGTCACGACCGTCTGCACCTTCTTGGTCACGGTGACCGGGACCTTGACGGTGACGGTCTTGGTCACGGTCGTGGTGACCGGCACCTGCTCGACGACCGACATCGTCTTGGTGACCTGGCGGGTCACGGTCTCGCTCGGGCCGCGGACCAGCTGCTTCTTGGTGCCGACCTGCTTCTGGACCGTGCTGCACGAGCACGGGTCCACGACGCACTCGTACACCGGGACGCACTCCCACCGGAGCTTGCCGGGCTTGCACTCGGTGACGCACTCGGTCACGGGCACCTTCTTGCACACCGTCTTCATGGTGGTGCAGGGCTCGCACACCGTCTTGCACACGTCCTTGCACACCGTCTCGGTCACGTCCTTGCAGACGAGCCGCGAGCAGTCCTTCATGACGGTCTCGCACACCGGGGTGCAGACGGTCTGGGCGCAGTCCTTGTAGTGCGTCTCGCACACCGGCTTGCACACGGTCCGCGGGCACTCCTTGATGTGCGTCTCGCACACCGGCTTGCACACCTGGTAGCAGTGGACCGTGGTGACCGGGTCGCACACCGTCTTGCACACGGTGAAGGCGCAGTCCTTGTAGAGGGTCTCGCACACCTTCTCGCAGACCGTCTCCTTGCACTCCTTCATCACCGTCTCGCAGACCGGCTTGCACACGGTCTCGCACACCGTCTTCTGGCAGGTCTCGTAGACCGGCCGGGTGACGGTCTCGCACACCTCCTTCATGACGGTCTCGCAGACCGGCTTGCACACGGTCTCCTTGACCTGGCGGTACGCGGTCTCGGTCACGGTCTTGTACGTGGTCCGCTTCTCCTCGACGTAGACGGTCCTCGTGACCGGCCGCATCACGGTCTCGGTCGGGCACCCGCCGGCCCCGGAGAAGTGGGTCTGGTCGCAGCTACAGGGCGGGGCGTTGGCGGAGTACTTCGTCGACCCGAAGTAGCCGCCGTGGGCAGAGGAGCCGGCCGCGAGGGCGATCAGCGCGGCCCCCAGAACCGGGGCGCTCCAGCGTGTGGTCATGGTCGTGGCCTCCTTGCATTCCCGGTCGCGTGTCACGAGCCCGACCGGGGGGTCGGTGCGTCCGTGCGGCTCGTTGACAGTGGTATCGGTGCGTGCGGATTGGCCAGATGACGGGCGCGGGCCGCCGGCACCGGTCCGGCGGC
>NZ_JBHYGG010000097.1:0-13093 GCF_051859125.1 Gemmata sp. | reverse complement strand
GGTCGTGCTGACCCGCGTCACCGCGCCCGTCTGCGTGTCCTTGACGAACACGTCGGCCGCCCCGTTGGTGTCCCCGGGGACCAGGTTCGAGGCGCCGCTCGCGAACGCCACGTACCGCCCGTCCGCCGACACCGACGGCTGGTCCGAATCGGCGTTGCCGATCTGCGGCACGCCGTCGGAAATCAGGGCGAGCGAGGGTGTGACGCGGTCCTCGAGTTGCTCGAGGGCGGCCCCGAGGGGGCTCGCCCGCCGGCGGGTCGCCGGGGCCGCTGCGGGTCGGAACGCGGAGGTGAGTAGGCGGCGGACGGCGGCGCGGACGGGCATGGGGGCGGCTCCTCGGTGGGGCGGCCGCCGGTACGGACGGGCGAGGGCCGGTCCGGATTGCCGCGTGGTGACTCGACGGTCATAATATTATCGCCCGGGGCCGGGCCGCGGCAACCGCCGGACCCCGGCCCGGGGGCGGGTGGGCACGGGCCGCCCCCGGACCGCCCGCCACCACGCGCACAACCGGCCCCGCCGCGTCACGCTGCCGAGCGACTCCCACGCATCGAGCGGCGCGGCGCCCGCTCGCGTCACGCGGGGACGGTGGGGGTGACCTCGAGGGCGTTGACGATCCACAGGGACGAACCCGGGGCGGTGCTGAACGTCACCGTCAGCACCCCGTCGGCCCCGGCCGTCCCGCTCACCGTCACGGTCCCGCTGCCCCGGAGCGTCTGCGTGGTCCCGCCCGGGCCCGCCACCGACGCCCGCACCCCCTGCTTCCCCTGGGTCGGGGCCGCGTACGTGTGCACCGTCACCGTGGCCGACTGCCCGGCCCCCACGAACACCTTGAACGCCACCGGGGTGAGCCCGTACGCGTAGTCCCCGAGCACCCGGGCGTCCCCGCCCGCCGGCACCCGGCCCCCGGTCGACCCGCCCACGCTCCCGGTCGTGGCCCACCCGTACCCGGTCGCGGCCGAGTACCTGGTCCCGGGCATCACCCGGTCCCACCCAGGCGACTGCTTCCCGATCGAGTTCGCCTTCATGTCGAACTTGCCGCCCGGGCGCACGACGAGGGTGACGGCCCGGGTCGCGTCCGGGGTCTCGCCGTTGCTCGCCTCGACCGTCACCGCGTACGTGCCCACCGCCGTCGGGGTGCCCGCGAAGGTCCCCGTGCCGTCCCCGTTGTCCGCGAACGTCACTCCGGGCGGCAGGGCCCCCGACGCGGTCAGGCCCGGAACCGGGGTCCCGGTCGCTACCACCGTGAACGCGCCGGCGGTCCGGACGGTGAACGCCCCCACGGTGCCGCCGGTGAACGCCCGCGGGGCGGCCCGCCTGAGGACGAAGTCGCGCCCGGTGGCGCCCCCCCGCGTAGGTGACCCCGTAGGCGTCCCCGGCCAGGGTGGCGACCGGGGGCGCGGCGTTGGCGAACTGGCCGGTGCCGGCCGTCCCGCCGGTGACCACCGGGAACACGGCCCCGGGGTCCGGGACGAACCCGCCCGCGTAGTTCACCGCCAGGGTCGCCCCGCCGTACGCGGCCCCGCCGGTGACGGCGACCCGGCCGAACGCGGCCGGCCCCGCGAACGTGGTGGTGAGGGTGGTGCCGCTGCCGAGCGTGAGCGCGCCCGAGACCTGGAGGACCGAGGTGGCGGCCGCCGCGGAGCCACCCAGTGTGAGGTCGTCGGTGAACGACACGGTCGCCGCCGTCAGGACCGTCGCCGCCGCCCCGAGCGCGACCGGGTCGTTGAGCGTCTGGGCGCCGGTCGTGGCCACCGCCCCGCCGTTGATCGCCGTGGTCCCGCCCGCGTCCGTCGTCAGGCTCGCGAGCGGGGTGCCACCGACCGGCCCGCCGAACGTCGTCGCGCCGGAGGAGTTCACCGCCAGGGCGTGCCCGCCCGAGACCGAATTGGCGAACGTGACCGGCCCGGCCCCGGCGGAGAGGGTCGCGTCAGCGGCGAGCGTCACCGCACCGGCGTACACCTGGCCCGCGGCCCCGGTCGTCGTCACCGTGCCGCCCTGAAGGGTGGTGCTGATACTGGAGGCGCGGAGCGAGTCGACGGCGAGCGGGGCGGAGACGAGGGTGCCCCCGGCCGACGCGAGCGTCAGGTGCGACCCGGCGACCTTCGCCGCCGAGGACACGAAGAGGAACGCGTCGGTCGAGTTGAGCGCGTAGTACGCCGGGACGGCCCCCCCGAACTGGGAGACGTCGGGGATCGCGGCGTCGGCGATCGTCGAGTCCTGGGCGTACCAGAACGCCGCGGGGGCGGCCGCGCCGGCGCGGTCGCGGAACGAGCCGTTTGCCACCTCGACCTGTGCCAGCGCCCCGAACGCCCCGGTCCCGGCCCGGAACGACTGGGCGTCGGCGTTGACCCGGGACCCGGCCCCGAACGTGACGAACCCGTTGCCGGTCGTGGCGGACTGGACGGCGAAGCTCGGGAGGGGGAATCCGCCGCCCGGGAGCCCCGGGGGCGGCCCGGCGGTCGGCGGTACGGCCACGGTCGCCGTAGCGGTGACGACCCCGTTGACGGCCACCGCCCCGGTGGCGGTGACGGCAACGCGTGCGGCCGTGATGGCGTCGGCGGACGACGCCCCGAGTTGGGCGGACCCGCCCACCGCGACGGTCAGGTCGCCCGGGACGGCGACGCTGCCGCCGGAGGTGGTCACCAGGACCGACTGGCCGGTGCCGGTGCCCCCGACGTTGATGGCGGACACGTTGGAGAACGCCTCGCCAGAATACCCTGTGCCGGACACGCTGATGCTGGTGCCCGCCGCCGCCGTGCCGGTGACCGTCGCGGTGTCCCCGCTGGCCCCGAGGGTGACGGTGAGCAGACCGTCGGCGAACGACGTGGTGACGGCGGGCGTGGCGCGGTCCTCGAGTTGCTCGAGGGCGGCCCCGAGGGGGCTCAGCCGCCGGGACTCGGGGGCCGCTGCGGGTCGGAACGCGGACGTGAGCAGGCGGCGGACGGCGGCGCGAACGGGCATGGGGCGGCTCCGGGGCGGCCGCCGGGACGGACGGGCGAGGGCCGGTCCGGACCACCGCGTGGTGACTCGACGGTCGTAGTATCGTCGGGGCCGGGACCGGGGCAAGCGCCGGGCCGCCGGCCGGGGCGAATCTTCGCGGGCCGCTCCCGGCCCGTCCGCCACCACGCGAACAACCGCACCCCGCTCGACGCGTGGCGCTGCTGATCGTCACCCGGGCCTTCAGCAGCGCGGGGGTGTGCCTGTGCGGCCCCCCCCGACCAGGATCGGTTCACACGGGGACGGTGGGGGTGACCTCGACGGCGTTGACGATCCACAGGGACGAGCCCGGGGCCACGCTGAACGTGACCGTAAGCACCCCGTCGGCCCCGGCCGTCCCGCTCACCGTCACGGTCCCGTTCCCGCGCAACGTCTGCGTGGTCCCGCCCGGGCCCGCCGCCGCGGCCCGGACCCCCTGGAGCCCCTGGGTCGGGGCCGCGTACGTGTGGACCGTGACGGTCGCCGCCTGCCCGGCCCCCACGAACACCTTGAACGCCACCGGGGTCAGCCCGTACGCGTAGTCCCCGAGCACCGCCGCGTCCCCGCCCGCGGGCACCCGGCCGCCCGTGGACCCGCCCACGTTCCCGGTCGTCGCCCACCCGTACCCAGTCGCCGCACTGTACTTAGTCCCGGGCATGACCCGGTCCCACCCGGCCGACTGCTTCCCGATCGAGTTCGCCTTCATGTCGAACCGCCGGGTCGCGTCCACGGTGAACGCGGCGGTCGCGGGGGTCGGGTCCACGTTGCCCTCCGCGTCGACGGCCGCGACGGAGATCGTGTGCGGGCCGTTGCCCAGCATCCGGGTCGTGAACGACGGTCCCGTGACGACGATGGGCTTCCCGCCGTCGATGCTCACCCGGTACTCCGTCACCCCGCTCTCGGTGTCGGTGCCCGAGAAGGTGAACGTCGGCGTGGGGTTCTTCGTGAGCCCCGTGGGCCCGGTGAGGATCTGCGTGTCGGGTGCCGTTTCGTCAACCACCGTCAGCGTCACCGCCGTCCCGGTGTAGTGGACCCGGAGGAGCCGGCCCCCGAACGAGACCATGGCCCCCTCGGCGAGCCCGGTGAACTCGTTGTCGACGTCGGCCGCCGAGACGACGGTGAAGACGTCGCCGAACACCGGGCTGTAGTCCCCGGAGAGGACCAGACCGACGCCGGTGAGGTCCACGGTCCCGGACGCCACGAACTGGGTGTAGTCGGTGGCTTCCGCCGTCCCGTCGATCACGATGCTCAGGTCGCTGCCGCTGGCGAACGAGGCGGTTAGGGCCGTCGCGTCGGTCCCGGACCGGACCGGCGTGTACCCGCCGGTGCCCGGCGCGAGCGTCAGCGACCCGCCGTTCGTGTCGATCGCCCCGGCGGCCGTCGTCGCGGGGCTGATGGTCCCGCCGCTCGCCAGCGTGAGGTGCGTCGGGACCGGCCGGGTCAGGTCGGCCGCGACGGTGATCGCGCCGGCGGTCGCGTCGCCGATCTGCAGGCGGATGTCCGTGACCGGGGACGCGACCGTGACGAGGTCGAGTTCCGCCTGGAGGAGGCTGAGTTGGTCGGCGGTCTCGGCCCCGAGGCTGATCGCGCGGCCCGCGGTCCTCGGCTTCAGGGTGACCGTTCCCGTCCCCGAGTTGCCCATGCGGCCGGACGACAGGACCATGTTGTCCGAGTTGATGGTGATGTCCCCATCCGTGCTGGCCCCGACGCCGCCGTCGCGGCCCTGGTCCAGGATGAACGACTTGCCCGGGCCTGTGGTGATGGTGACGTTGGCCCCGGGCGAGTTGCTGTTGAGGATCGACCCGCCCCTAATCGCGTGGAGGATCTTGACGTCGCCGCCCGCGGTGACCCGGAGCCCCGCCGCGCCGTTGGCCTCCGCGAACGTCGTGTTGTCCAGGACGATGTCGCCGCCCGCCTCCAGAACGAGCCCCTCCCCGCTGACGTCGCCCCAGGCGCTCGACGTGCCCAGGGTCAGATGCCGGCCTGCGCGGAGCGTCGCCGTTCCGCCGCCGGACGCGACGGCGTTGTCGGCCCCGCCCTGGGTGACGATGTCGGACGTGCCGCCCGTCGCCGTCAGGGCGACGTCACCGGTGGCCTGGACCCCTCTGCTGACCGTAATCGTGCCGGTGGCTTCCAGTGCGATGCTCCCGCCGGCCTTCAACGCCTCGTTCACCGTGAGGGTGCCGGTGGTCGCCACGCTGACGACCGCGCCGGTCCCGGTGACATCGATGCCGCCGGCCGCGCTCGCCCCGCCGATGGTCAGGTTCCCGGTGTTCGCGACGTACACACTGCCGGCACCGGTGGCCTCCAGGTTGTCGACGTCGATGGGGATCGGGGTGACGACCGGGAGCTTCGTCGCCCCGACGTACTCGATCCCCGCTCCGGTTCCGGTGGAGAGGGTCAACTTGCCGACCGTGATCGCCGACCCGCCGGGGAACGTCTCGTCGAGGTACAGGCTCTTGCCCGTCGTGATCGAAATGTTGGAGGTCTTCGCGGGGCTGATCGGGGCGGTAATCTTCGCGCCGCCGGCGGTGGCGCTGCCGATCTCGATGGCCCCGGCGGTGATCCGGTCGAGTTCGTTGTCGGTCAGGCCCAGGAACCCGGCCAGGTCGCCGCCGCCGATGTTGATTTCCTGGCCGGACGACGCCGGGCGGATGCGGACAGTCGCCGTGCCGGCGTTAATGGTGGAGGCGTTGGCACCGAACGTCTGCAGGTCGAGCCGGTCGCCCGCGAGCAGGAGGTCGGCGGTCGTCGAGAGGTGGGCGGCTCCCGAATCAACCGCCCTGAAACTGATCGTGGTGTCGCCGGTGACCGAGAGCGCGGAGGGGCCGAAGTCCGTGCTCCCGGTGAACTGGATGCCGCGGGAGCCGTTGTCGAGAACGATGGTCGTCGGCATCGCCGGGTAGGCGTTCGCGCCGCTGTCGAGGAAATTCACCACCCCGCCGGTGATGGTCGGTGCGTCGATAATCGAGACCTGGACGGGAACGCTATCGACGACCAGATCGAACGAGTGGCCGGTTTCATCCCCCGCGAACGAAGACTGTCCGCCGCCGATGCCCTCTTCTGGGAGGATGTCGACGGTGAAGCGGACGGTACTGCTCCCGATCGATCGGATGCTCAACTGTTCCCGGTCCGCGTCCAGCTCGATCGACATGGTCGTCGGGTTGGCAGGGTTGTCGTACGTCACGACGGCGGGGGTCGCGCGGTCCTCCAGCGTCTGGAGCTGGGGGCGGTACGCCCGAACCGGGCCGCGAAGC
Source organism: Gemmata sp. (assembly GCF_051859125.1). Taxonomy (NCBI): domain Bacteria; kingdom Pseudomonadati; phylum Planctomycetota; class Planctomycetia; order Gemmatales; family Gemmataceae; genus Gemmata; species Gemmata sp. The sequence continues at coordinate 6,860 of NZ_JBHYGG010000097.1, read as the reverse complement.
GACGCGGGGTTGAGACCGAGGGTGCGGGCGACGGAGCGAATCCACCAGGGGCGGGGCATGGGGGCGACTCGGGGTGGCGGGTCTTGCGGGCCGGTGCAGCCAGTAGTATACCGCGCCGGCATAGGACGTTCGGCCGCGTGGGGGCACCCGGTGCGGACGGAAGCGTTCTCAATCCCACAATCCGCACCGGGCGTCACCGCCGGCGGCACACGCGGGACCCGCCCGACCGCGCCACCCGTCCCGGACCTCACCGCTTGACGTTGTTGAGCGTCTCCAGGGCCACCAGCAGGGCGTGGGTGCCCTTGCGGCCCATGCCCTGGGCGCGGACCGCCTCGTAGAGTTGCTTCGCCAGCCCGAGGCCCGGCAGCGACAGGTTCATCGCCTCGGCCTCGGCCAGCGCGATGCCCATGTCCTTGATGAAGTGCTCGACGTAGAACCCGGGCTCGAAGTTCCGGGCCAGCATCCGCGGCCCGAGCACCTCCAGCGCCTTGCTCCCGGCCGCGCCGACGCTCACGCTCTTGAACACCGTCTCCAGGTCCAGCCCGGCCTTGTACCCGTACAGCAGCCCCTCGCACACCGCGATCATGTTCGACGAGATGAGGATCTGGTTCACCATCTTCGTGTGCTGCCCGGCCCCGGCCGCGCCCTGGTGGACGATCGTCTTGCCCATCGCCTCGAAGACCGGCTGCACGGCCGCGACCACGTCCTTCTCGCCGCCGATCATGATGGAAAGGGCCGCGTTCTTCGCGCCCACGTCGCCGCCCGACACCGGCGCGTCGAGGGCCGCCACGCCCTTCCCCTTCGCCGCCCCGTAGATCTCCTTGGCGAGCGACGGCTCGCTGGTCGTCATGTCCACGAGAACGGTGCCCGGCTTCGAGCCGGCGAGCGCGCCGTCGGTCCCGAGGAACACCTCGCGGACGTCTTTGGGGAACCCGACGATGGCAAACACCACGTCGGACTGCTCGGCGACTTCCTTCGGCGTTTTGGCGGCCCTCGCCCCCAGGTCGAGGAGCGGCTGGAGCTTGTCGGCGCTGCGGTTATAAACTGTCGCCGTGAACCCCTTCGACATGGCGTGCTGGCACATCCAGCGGCCCATGACGCCGGTGCCGATCCAGCCGATGCGGGTCTTTCCGGGCTGCGCGACGGGAATGGTCATTGCGTGGGTCTCGTGAAGGGAATATGGTGGTTTGATTACGCCGGGTGGTGCCACCCGGTCGCACAAAAACGGTGTACGCGAAAGCCGGCCCGTTACAACGGGCCGCGGGCGCTGTGGGGTCAAGGACGTGATCGCGACCGAACCGCTCATTCCCCAGTTAACCGCCCCGATCGTGCTCGCCCCCGGGCTGGGCGGGTACAACCGGGTGGCGGCGTGCGGGCACGTCCTGCGGAACTACTTCCCCGGCGTCCCCGAGTTGCTGGAAGCGGCCGGGAACCGCGTGGTCGTCGCCCGCGTCAGCCCGACCGACGGCGTGGCCCGGCGGGCCGCCGACCTGAAGCGGTACATCGACGCCCACGTGCCGGCCGGCCCGTTCCACCTCGTCGGGCACAGCATGGGCGGCCTCGACGCCCGGTACATGACTGCGAGGCTCGGCATGGCCGGCCGCGTGCTGTCGGTCACCACCGTGGGCACCCCGCACCGCGGGAGCACGTTCGCCGACTGGGGCGTGGGCCGGTTCGCGCGGCTCGTGCTGCCGCTGCTGAAGTGGCTCGGCATCCCGCACCAGGCGTTCCTCGACCTCACGACCGACGGGTGCCGCCGGTTCAACGAGGAGGTGCCCGACGCGCCCGGGGTGCGGTACTACTCGGTGGCCGGCGACTGCGACCGCTCGCTGCTCGGGCCGGAGTGGCTCCTGCCGTTCTCCGTGGTGTTGAAGGCCGAGGGGCCGAACGACGGCGTCGTGTCGGTCGCGAGCGCCGCGTGGGGCGAGCACAGCGAGGTGTGGTCCGGCGACCACCTGAACCTCGTCAACTGGCCGAACCGGTACGCCCGCCGCCGCGGGTGGCCCGGCATCGCCCCCGACTACGGCCGCATCGTCCGGCGGTTGGCACAGGCCGGGTTCTGACCCGTCCCTACCCCCGGCCGACGAACGGCATCTGGGTCGCCATCACGGTCATGAACAGCACGTTCGCGTCGAGCGGCAACCCGGCCATGTAGACCACTGCTTTCGCCACGCACTCCACGTCCATCGTCGGCTCGGCCGCGACCGTGCCGCTGGCCTGCATCACCCCGTCCTTCATCCGGGCGGTCATCTCGGTGCCGGCGTTGCCGATGTCGATCTGCCCGACGGCGATGTCGTACTTGCGGCCGTCGAGCGCCGCCGCCTTCGTGAGTCCGGTGACCGCGTGCTTGGTCGCGGTGTACGGGGCCGAGTTCGGCCGCGGCGCGTGCGCCGAGATCGAGCCGTTGTTGATGATCCGCCCGCCCCTCGGTGACTGCGCCTTCATCTGCCGGAACGCTTCCTGGATGCAGTAGAAGACCCCGCTCAGGTTCACGTCGACGACCTGCCGCCACTTCTCGACGGTGAGGTCTTCGAGCGGCACCGGCGGTGCGCCCATGCCGGCGTTGTTGAACAGCAGGTCGACCCGGCCGAGCGCCTCGACGGTCAGCCGGAACAGGTGCTTCACCGCGACGGGGTCGCTCACGTCGGTGGGCACGCACAGGTGCCGCGCGCCCGTTGGTGCGAGTGCGGCGCTGGCGTCGAGCGCGTCGGCCCGGCGGCCCACGAGCGCAACGGCCCAGCCCTCGCGCAGCAGCGCGAGCGCCGCGGCCCGCCCGATCCCCGACCCGGCCCCGGTGACGACCGCGACTTTACCGTTGGGTTGCATTCGTTCGGCTCCAGTGCGGAAAAGGCACCAAGCGATGGCACGCGGAGGACGCGGATCAGAGCCAGGATCAAGAGGATCAGCAGCGATCTTGTCTGATCAGATTTCAATCCCGCTTTGATCCGCGTCCTCCGCGTGCCATCGCTTCCCGACTTCACTTCGCCTTGAGGTGCTTGTCGAAGTACGCGACCAGCGCCTTCTCGGCGGCCTCGGCGTCCTTCCCCTTGAACCCGTGCCCGGCCCCTTCGAGCGTGACCAGTTCGGCCTCGACGTTCGCGGCCCTGAGCTTGTCCACGAGCCACACGGCCTGCTCGTGGGCGACGTACTTGTCCTCGCTGCCGTGGATGCACAGGGTCGGCGCGGCGTTCGGCGTCACCCAGTACAGCGGGCTCGCCTTGATGTGCGCCGCACGGGCCGCCTCCAGGTTCCCGCCCAGGAACAGCGGGAGCACCTCGGCCGCGTCGACGCTCTTGCCGTAAGACTTGGTGAAGTCGCTCGGGCCGTACACGTTCACGACGCACTTCACCTTGCTCGACTGCTCGGGGTTCCCGCCGGTCCCCTCAAACTCCTTCACGTCGCCGGTGACCGCGAGGAACTGCGCGAGGTGCCCGCCGGCCGAGCCGCCGGTGACGCCGATGCGCTCGGGGTCGATGTGGTACTTCTTGGCGTTGGCCCGGAGCCACCGGACTGCGGCCTTCGTGTCGTGGATTGCGGCCGGGAACGGGTACTTCGGCGCGAGCCGGTACGACGCCGTGACCGCGACGTACCCCCGCTCGGCCATGCGGACGATCTGCTGGTCGTACCCCTCGCGCTTCCCGGCCCGGAACCCGCCACCGTGGATGAACAGCACGCACGGGAACGGCCCGTCGCCGGCCTTGGGCCGCGCCATGTTGAGTTGCAGGTGCTGGTCGTCGGGGTTCGTGTACTCGATGCCGGCCTCGAACGTCACCGTGTCGGGGACCGTTGGGCCTTTCTGCTGGGCCGGGGCCGCCGCGACCGCGACGAGAACGGCGAGCGGCAGCGCGAGAGCGAATCGGATCATGGGGCGGGTCTCGGGAGGGAGGTTCGGGTAGATTGTATGCGGTGAACCCGGGCCGCTGCCCCTCCGACGAACCCGCATCGCACCCCACCACGGTAAGTACCATGCACGCCTGCCTGTCCCTCGCCGGCGTCCTCCTGTTCGCGAGCGCCGCGGCCGCACAGCCGCCGAAGCAGGCACTAGAGGGGCCGAAGTCCGCCGACCCGCGGCTCACGGTCGAGCTGTTCGCCGCCGCGCCGGACGTCGTTCACCCGATCGCGCTCGACTTCGACGCGAAGGGCCGGTTGCTCGTGGTCGAGAGCCACACGCACTTCCGCCCCGCGAACTACGCCGGCCCGAAGGCCGACCGCATCCGCATGTTCGAGGACACCAACGGCGACGGGAAGGCCGACAAGATCACCACGTTCTTCGAGGGCACGACGTTCACGATGGACCTCGCCGTTCACCCGGACGGCTCGGTCTACGTCGCCACGCGGAACGAGATCATCCGGTTGCGCGACACGAAGGGCACCGGCACCGCCGACGAGAAGACCCGCATCGCGAGTCTCGACACGAAGGGGAACTACCCGCATAACGGGTTGTGCGGGCTGTCGTTCGACTCCCGCGGCGACCTCACGTTCGGCATCGGCGAGAACCTCGGCGAGCCGTACAAGCTCGTCGGGGCCGACGGCACGCTCACCGGCGGCGGCGAGGGCGGCAACGTCTACCACATCACCGCCGACGGGAAGAAGCTCCGCCGCGTTGCGACCGGGTTCTGGAACCCGTTCGGCTCGTGCCGCGACATCTTCGGCCGGCTGTTCGTTGTCGATAACGACCCGGACGCCTCGCCGCCGTGCCGGCTGCTGCACGTTGTGGAGGGCGGCGACTACGGGTTCCAGTTCCGCTACGGCCGCGCCGGCCGGCACCCGTTCCAGGCGTGGAACGGCGAACTCCCGGGCACGCTGCCGATGGTCGCGGGCACGGGCGAGTCGCCGTGCGAGGTCATCAGCTACGAGTCGGACGGCCTACCAGCCCAATACCTCGGCAACCTGCTCGTACCGGCGTGGGCCGACCACCGCGTCGAGCGCTACGAGTTGAAGCAGCGTGGCGCGAGCTTCGGGGCCGACCGCAAGCCGTTCATCCAGGGCGGGAAAGAGTTCTACCCATCCGGCCTGACGGTCGCGCCAGACGGCTCGCTGTTCGTCACCGACTGGGGATCGAAGAGCTACCCGCTGCACGGCCGCGGCGCGATCTGGCACGTCCGCACGAAGGACGCGAAACCCGCCGCCCGCCCGAAGGAGCCGAAGGACGCGCTCCACTGCGCCGACCGCAAGACCCGCGAGGCCGCGGCCCACATGTTGGCGAAGGACGACGCGGGTCGCGAAATTCTCCTCACACAACTCGCCACCGATGCCGTCGTCACGAAGGCCGTGGCACTCGCGGCGCTCGTGGACGCCAACGACTCGCGGCCCGATCTCGCGTCGATCGCCAAAAACGATGAAGAGTCGATCGGCCTTCGAGAACTGGCCGTGCGGGGGCTGATCGCGCGCGGTGGGGACGTGTCCAAGCTCGCGACGGAGAACGGTCACTCGGCGGTGCGGGCCACTGCGATCGCGGGCATGAAAGGCGACGCGGCCCAGACCACGCTGCCGAAGTTCCTCGGCGACGCGGACCCGTTCCTGCGGCACGCCGCCGTCGAGCGGCTCTCCAAGATTCCCGGCCTCCTCGCGCTCACCGACCACAAGGCGGTGACCGACCCCAGGCAGCGGATCGGCCTCCTGCTGGCGTGGCGGGCGTCGGGCAAGAAGACCGGCCCCGACAAGCTGAGCGACTTCCTCAAGGACGCCGATCCCGACGTGCGGTTCCTCGCGGTGAAGTGGGTGGCGGACGAGAAGCTCGCCGAGTTCCGGCCGCAGATCGTCGAGATGCTCAAGAACCCGAAGCTCGACCCGCGGGAGTTCATCGGGCTGAGCACCGCACTCGCGCGGCTCGACGACAAGCCCGCGACCGATAACAGCCTCGCCGACTACTTCCTCGACCGGCTCAAGGACAAGGCCGCCGCACCCGCGACGCAGTTGATGGCGCTGCGGGCCGTCCCCGCGACGCACAAGAAGCTCACCACCGACCAACTTCTCGACCTGCTCAAGCACGACGACGCGGCGTTCCACGTCGAGGCGCTGCGGGCGCTCAAGGACCGCGGCGACCCAAAGGCGACGCCCGCAGTTTTGGCCATCGCCAAGGACGCGAAGCAATCGTCCGTCGTGCGGGCGCAGGCGCTCGTCACGCTCGCCGCTCTGAACGGTGCCGATGCCGACTTCCTGATCGGACTGGCGAGTGACACCGACGTGTCACTGTCGCAGGAAGCGCTGCGGGCGCTCGTGCAAGCGAAGCTCACCCCGGCACAGCAAGAGAAGCTCGCGGCGCTCGCCAAGGACAAGCCCGACACCGAACAGCTCGTGGCCCGCGTGCTGGGCAAGCCGGTGAACGCCGGCCGGCCCGCGGCGAAGGACGTCGAATCGTGGCTCAAGCGCGTCGACGGGCCGGGCGACCCGGAGGCCGGGCGGCGCGTCTTCGAGCACCCGAAACTCGCCGGGTGCTACAAGTGCCACCAGGTCGAGGGGCGCGGCGCGAACGTCGGCCCGGACCTGAGCCTCATCGGCCGCACCGAGCGCCGGTGGGTCGTCGAGTCGATCCTTCAACCGAGCAACGTCGTCGCCCCGCACTACCAGGCGTGGAAGATCGAGACGGCCGACGGCCGCACCGTCACCGGGCTGCTGGTGGGCACAAACCTCGACGTGTCCGAGTACATCGACGACAAGGGGAACCGGTTCAAGGTGCCGGCCGCGGACGCGGTGGACGTGAAGGCGTCGGCGGTGTCGATCATGCCCGAGGGGCTGTTCGACAACCTCACCGACCTGGAAATCCGCGACCTCCTCGCGTACCTCGCGGCGCGGAAGTGAATGGCCTGGGCGAACCCTGAGCGCCAGCGAGGGGGTGACGTCACCCCCTCGCTGGCGCT
>NZ_JBHYGG010000096.1:0-13106 GCF_051859125.1 Gemmata sp. | reverse complement strand
CGCCGAGCGAGGGCCAGCGTGGACCCTCGCTCGGCGCTCGGGCTCGGACCAATACCAGTCCACCGGATCCGGCGTCACTCCCCCGGCGGTGCGAAACCCCTAAACCAGTCTGGGGCCGCCGTCCGCAGGGGTAGATCATGTCGGAACAGTGGGACTACAAGAAGGCCGGGCTGGACCTCGCCAAGTACGAGGAGACGATCGCCGGCATCCAGCCGCTGCTGGCCCGGACGCACGACCGCAAGCGGGTGATCCCGCCGCCGTTCCCGCCCCGCAAGGGCGGCAAGGGCGTGGGCGGGTTCGCGAGCCTGTTCGACCTCAACCCCGACGGCCGGTACCGCCACCCGGTCCTCGTCACCTGCACCGACGGCGTCGGCAGCAAGCTCAAGATCGCCGCGCTGATGGCGAAGTTCGACACGGTCGGCGTCGACCTCGTCGCCATGTCGGTGAACGACCTCATCTGCACCGGCGGCGAACCGCTCGTGTTCCTCGACTACCTCGCGATGCACCGGGACGACCCCGAGCTGAGCAAGGCGCTGCTCCAGGGGATCAGCGACGCCTGCGTCGAGTCCGGGTGCTCGCTCGTCGGCGGCGAAACGGCCATCCTGCCGGACTTCTACCAGCCCGGCGACTTCGACCTCGCCGGGTTCGCCGCCGGCGTGGTCGAGCGCGACCGCGTGATCGACGGCCGCGCGATCCGCACCGGCGACGCGGTCGTCGGCGTGGCGTCGAGCGGGGTCCACTCGAACGGCTACAGCCTGGTGCGAAAGGTCGTGTTCGAGGCCGCCGGGCTGAATGTGACGGATCACGTCGCCGAGCTGGGCAGGACCGTCGGCGAGGAGCTCCTCACGCCGACGCGGCTGTACGTGAAGCCGGTGCGGTCGCTGCTCGAATCGGTCGCCCTGGGGGTGGTCCACGGGCTCGCGAACATTACCGGCGGCGGGCTGCCCGACAACATCGGCCGCATCCTCCCGCCGGGGAAGCGGGTGAAGGTGAAGCGGGGCTCGTGGCCGGTGCCGCCGGTGTTCGGGTGGCTCCAGAAGCTCGGGAACGTCGCCGACGCGGAGATGTTCCGGGTGTTCAACATGGGGGTCGGGTTCGCGGTGGTGTGCGAGCCGGACGCCGCACCTGGGGTGATCGCACACCTCGCGAAGAGCAACCTCCCCGCCTGGAAGATCGGCGACGTGACCGACGGCGAGGTGGGGGTGGAGGTCGTGTAAGGACACACGGCTCGCCGCTTATCGGCGCTGCTGCATTGGCGTTCGGGCGAACCCTGAGCGCCAGCGCGTGCGGAGCGCACCCCCTCGCTGGCGCTCAGGGTTCGCCCAGTTCTTTACCACTGCACCCCGGGTGCGCACTGCCCCCTCGCGTCGCCACTTCGCGTCGCGTATACTCGCTCCACTGCCCGCACCACCCCGCGAGGGGTGCGCTCCGCACGCGCTGCCGCCACCGACAGGAACGCTCTCCATGCTCAGCTCGAATTGGCCGCTGCGGGTCGTGGCGCTGGCCGCCGGGGCCGCGGCGCTCGCGTGGGTCGGCACCGGCACCGCACGGCCCCAGAAGGCCGCCGCGCCGCCGGCCGACCCGAGGGCCGAGTTCGCCGCGACCGTGCTGCCGGTCCTCAAGAAGTACTGCAACGACTGCCACTCCACGAAGCTCCAGAAGGGGCACCTCGACCTCGAACGGTTCGCCGCGGTCGACGACGTCCGCAAGGACATCAAGCCGTGGCAGAGCATGATCGAGCAGATCGAGACGGGCGAGATGCCGCCCAAGAACAAGCCGCAGCCGACCGACGCGGAGAAGAAGCAGGTGCTCGCGTGGGTGCGGGCGCTCGTCGAGAGCGAGGCCAGGGCCCGCACCGGCGACCCGGGGTTCGTTCCGCTGCGGCGGCTCAGCAACGCCGAGTACGACTACACGGTCCGCGACCTCACCGGGGTCGACCTGCGTCCGACCCGCGAGTTCCCGGCCGACGGGGCCGCGGGCGAGGGGTTCACGAACGCCGCCGAGGCGCTCACCGACGTGTCGCCGGCGCTGTTCACCAAGTACCTCAACGCCGCGAAGGACATCTCCGAGCGGCTCGTGCCGCTCCCCGACGGGTTCCGGTTCTCGCCCGCGAAGACCCGCCGCGACTGGACCGACGAGGGCACCGCCGCACTCCGCGCCTTCTACGCCGGGCTCGGCCTGCCGGCCGACGGCAAGCTGCCGGTTCAGCCGTACCTCGCGGCGACCGTGAGGCACCGCGACGCGCTCGCCCGCGGGGAGGTCGCGAAGGTCGCCGGGGCCGAGAAGCTCAACGCGAAGTACCTCGCCGCACTGTGGGCGGCCCTGAGTGACAAGGCACCGTCACTGCCTCTCGACGCGGTGCGTGCGAAGTGGCGCACCGCCACGGAGCCGGACGTTCCGGCACTGGCGGCCGAGGTCGCCGCGTGGCAGGCGGCGCTGTGGAAGACGGTCCGCGTCGGGAGCTACGTGCAGGAGAGCTGGGGGTTCGGCACCGCCGGCGCGAAGGGGTACTCCGAGAGCACCGCGCGGCATGTGGCGACCGACCCGCGGGCCGCCGACAGCGTGCCGCTGAAGGTCGGGGTGACGCCGGCCCCGGGCCAGGCCGAGGTGGTGCTGCACCTCGCGGCGCGCGACCTCACCGGCGCGAAGGCCGGGCAGGCGGTGTGGGTGCGGCCGCGGTTGGAGGGGCCGGGCAAGCCGGCGCTGCTCCTGAAGGACTACGCGACCTACGGCCCGGCGTTCGAGGTCGATCTCAAGACGGCGTTCGCCAACAGCGCCAGGTACCTCGCGGCCGCAATCGAACTCGCCAACAACAAGAAGCTGACGCCCGAGGACGCCGCGAAGACGCACGGCCTCGACGCCGCGTTCCTCAAGAAGTGGGCGGCGCTCGTGGCCGTCGAGCCGCACGCGAAGGACGCGGCCGGGAGTGGCCGCAACGTCCCCGTGGTCGCGCTGGAGTTGCTCGACGAGAAGACCCCGCCGGTCGACCAATTCCCGGCGATCAAGGGCTGGCGCAAGAAGGGCACCGAACTCCCGGTGGTGCTCGCGAACCCGACCGACAAGGCCGAGCAGATCCCCGGCCGCGTCTCGGCGAAGACCGTCGCCGTTCACCCGATGCCGAAGGAGTTCGTCGCGGTCGCGTGGAAATCGCCGGTCGCCGCGAGCGTGAAGGTGACCGCGAAGGTCGCGCACGCGCACCCGGCGTGCGGCAACGGCGTCGCGTGGTGGTTCGAGCACCGCCGCGGCGACACGGCGGGTGTGATCGCCGAGGGCGACGTTCCGCTCGGCGGCACCGCCGAACCCGCCGCGAAGGCGCTCAAGGTCGAGAAGGGCGACGTGCTCGTCCTCGCCGTCGACGCGAAGGCCGGTGACCACTTCTGTGACATGACCGAGGTGTGGCTCACCGTCGCCGACACCGAGAACCCGAAGAACGTGTGGGACCTCGCCGCCGACGTCGTCGCGGACATCACGGCCGGCAACCCGCACCCGGACAAGCTCGGCAACAAGGAGACGTGGAGCTTCGCCCGCGGGCCGTCGCGGGCCGTCGGCGGGAAGACGCTGCCGGCCGGAGTGGTCGCGGGCTCGCTGCTGGCGAAGTGGCGCGACGCGGCCGCCGACCCGAAGCGCGCCGGGGAAGCTACCAAACTCGCGGAGCAGGCGCAGGCACTGCTGAGCGGCCCGAGGCCCCTGCAGGACAAGTCGCCGGACCAGACGCTGTACGACGCGCTCGTGGCGAGCGAGGGCCCGCTGTTCCAGGGCATCGACGTCGGTTCGGTCACGAAGCCGCGCGACAAGGCGTCCGCGTTCGGCCTGCCGGCGGAGCGGTTCCGCGGCGAGAACCTCGTCGCGCCGGTCGGCACCGTCACCGAGGTGCGGCTCCCGGCGGCGCTGTTCGTGGGCCGCGAGTTCGTCGCCGACGGCAAGCTCGGCGCGGCCGGCGACGGCGTCGTGATCTTCGAGGCGCTCACGGCCCCGCCCGCCCCCGCCCCGCGGTACGACGGCAAGGGCGCCGTGGTCGCGGCGCCGGCCGGTGCGGCGTACAAGCACCTCGTTGCGGGCGGCGACGCGTTCCGCGCCGTGTTCCCGCTGTACGTGTGCTTCCCGCAGGTGGTGCCGACCGACGAGGTCGTGTCGCTGAAGATGTTCCACCGCGAGGACGAGCCGCTCGTTCGGCTTTTCCTCGCCGACGAGCAGGCGAAGCGCCTCGACGCGCTGTGGGCGGCGCACCGGTTCGTGAGCCGGCAGCCGGTCGCCGAGTTCGACTACCTCCCGCAGTTCATGGCGTACACCACGCAGGACACGCCCAAGGAGTTCCAGCAGTTCTTCACCGACCGCAAGCCGCTGTTCCAGCAGCGGGCCGACGACTTCGTGAAGGAAGAGGAAGCGGCGCACCCGAAGCAACTCGATGCGGCGCTCGCGTTCGCCGAGAGGGCGTTTCGCCGCCCGCTCGCCGACAAGGAGAGGGCCGAGCTGCGTTCGCTTTACCAGGCGATCCGGGGTAAGGGCGCGCCGCACGACGAGGCGCTCCGCGGCGTCGTGGCGCGCGTCTTCGTGTCGCCGGCGTTCCTGTTCCGCATCGAGCACGCGCCGAAGGGCAAGGACCCCGCACCCGTGAGCGACCACGAACTCGCCACGCGGTTGAGCTACTTCCTCTGGGCCAGCGCCCCCGACGACGAGCTCCGCGCGCTCGCGGCCGCCGGCAAGCTCCGCGACCCGAAGGTGCTCGCCGCACAAACCGATCGGATGCTGAAGGACGCGCGCTTGCGGGCGCTGGCGATCGAGTTCGGCACGCAGTGGCTGCACGTCCGCGGGTTCGACGCGCACAACGAGAAGAACGAGAAGCTGTTCCCGACGTTCGACGCCAAGCTGCGGGCCGCGATCTACGAGGAGTCGATCCTGTTCTTCCAGGACCTGTTCCAGAGCGACCGGCCGGTCACCGCGGTGCTCGACGCCGACTACGTCTTCGTGAACGACCTGCTCGCCAAGCACTACGGCATCCCCGGCGTGAGCGGCCCCGAGTTCCGCCGCGTCGACGGCGCGCGGAAGCACGGCCGCGGCGGGGTGCTCGGCCTCGCGAGCGTGCAGGCGAAGGAGTCCGGCGCGTCGCGGACCAGCCCGGTGCTCCGCGGCAACTGGGTGGTCGAGACGCTGCTCGGCGAGAAGCTCCCGAAGCCGCCGCCGAACGTCCCGCAGCTCCCCGAGGAGGAGGGGGCCGACAAGCTCACGACCCGGCAACTCGTCGAGCGGCACACGCGGCAGCAGGAGTGCGCGGTGTGCCACGTCCGCATCGACCCGTTCGGGTTCGCGCTGGAGAAGTACGACCCGATCGGCCGGTTCCGCGAGAGGGACTCGGCCGGGCAGGCGGTGGACGCGAAGTCGAAGCTGAAGGACGGCACCGAGTTCGAGGGGATCGACGGGATCCGCGACTACCTGCTGGCGAAGAAGAAGGACGTGGTGGTGCGCCTCTTCTGCAAGCGGCTGCTGGGCTACGCCCTGGGCCGCGCGGTGACGCTCTCCGACACGGCGCTGCTCGACGAGATGGTGGCCGAGCTGAACCAGAACGGCGGCCGCGTCTCGGCGGCGGTGCGGGCGATCGTGCGGAGCCCGCAGTTCCGCACCGTCCGCGGCGCGGACTTCGCGGAGTGAGAGCGGCGGCCTGGCGAGCAAGGGTCCCAGTGCTTCCGCACCGGGCTAAAGACGCCGGCCCCTCCGGGGCGGAAACCCAAAACGGGGACCCGTGCTCTTCACCCCCGTAGGGGTCGGCGTTCGTAGCCCGGTGCGGAAGCACTGGGACGTGAGGGAACGCGCCCGCGCGCCGCACAGCCGACATGGACGCACCCCCGCGGATCGGGTACGGTACAACCGTCGATGTACCCGCCGCCGAAGGAGCGCCATGTCCGCCGCCGCACCGCCGCTGCCCGCGCCGCTCGTGGCCGCGGTCCGCAAGCACTGGGGGTTCACGGCGCTGCGGCCGCTCCAGGAGCAGGCGATCCGGGCCGCGCTCGCGGGCCGCGACTCGCTCGTCGTCATGCCCACCGGCGGCGGCAAGTCGCTGTGCTACCAGGCCCCGGCGCTGGTCCGCAGCGGCCTCGCGGTCATCGTCTCCCCGCTCATCGCGCTGATGAAGGACCAGGTGGACGGCCTCACCCGCATCGGCGTCCCGGCCGTGCGGCTCGACAGCACCCTCACCGCCGCCGAGCGCACCAGCACGTTCGCCCAGATCCGCCAGGGGCAGGTGAAGCTCGTGTTCACGTCGCCCGAGCGGCTCGTGAACACCGACGTGTACCAGACGCTCCGCGACGCGGGGGCGCACACGGTCGCGGTGGACGAGGCGCACTGCGTGAGCCACTGGGGGCACGACTTCCGGCCCGAGTACCGGCAGCTCGCCCGGCTCCGCGAGTTCTTCCCCGGGGCCGCGGTCCACGGGTACACCGCGACCGCCACCGAGCACGTCCGCCGCGACATCGCCCAGCAACTCGGGCTGCGGTCCCCGGAACTCCTCGTCGGCAACTTCGACCGGCCGAACCTCACGTTCCGCGTGCTCCCGCGGATCGACCTCATGGACCAGGTGCGGAGCGTCATCGACCGGCACCCGGGCGACGCGGGGATCGTGTACTGCCTGCGCCGCAAGGACGTGGACGACATGGCCGCGGCGCTGAAGGCCGCCGGGTACCGGGCGCTGCCGTACCACGCCGGGATGACCCCCGACGCCCGCAAGCAGTCGCAGGAGGCGTTCACCTCGGAGGAGGCCGACATCATCGTCGCCACGGTCGCGTTCGGCATGGGCATCGACCGGTCGAACGTGCGGTACGTCGTCCACGCGGCGATGCCCAAGACCATCGAGCACTACCAGCAGGAGTCCGGCCGGGCCGGGCGCGACGGGCTCCCGTCGGAGTGCGTGCTGTTCCACTCCGGGGCCGACTTCCTGACCCTCAAGGCGATCATCGAGAAGTCGGCCGAGGAGGCGCAGGCCGCGCCCGAGTACGTCGCCGCCAGCGTCCGCCAGCTCGACGAGATGGCCCGGTACTGCCGCGGCGCGACGTGCCGGCACCGGGCGCTGGTGCAGTACTTCGGCCAGCGGTACGAGCCCGAGAACTGCGTCGCGTGCGACGTGTGCCTGGGCGACACGACCGACGTGCCCGACGCTCAGACGGTGGCGAAGAAGATCCTGTCGTGCGTCGCCCGGGTGAAGGAGTCGTTCGGCGCGGCGCACGTGATCGAGGTGCTGCGGGGCTCGAAGAGCGAGGCGATCCGGTCCCGCGGGCACGACCAGCTCACCACCCACGGGCTGCTCAAGGAGGTGCCCAAGAGCGACCTCCGCGACTGGGTGTACCAGCTCATCGGCCAGGGGGCGCTGGTCCAGGCCGGCGACGAGTACCCGGTGCTCAAGCTGAACGCGGCGTCGTGGGCGGTGATGAGAGGCGAGCAGTCAGTGAGGCTCATTCAACTTGCGCGCCGCGAGAAGCGAGCGAAGGGCGCACCGACCGCGGCCAGCGGAGCGCCGCAGCTCGTGGCCCTGCCGCCGGGGGCCGACGGCGAGTTGTTCGAGTTGCTGCGACACCTCCGCCGCAAGGAGGCGTCGGGTGCCGGGGTGAAGCCGGAAATGGTGTTCAGCGACAACGTGCTCGCCGAAATGGCCCGCGCCCGGCCGACCACGGAGGACGCGCTCCGCCGCATCTCGGGCGTCGGCGACTACCGGCTCCAGCAGTTCGGCACGGCGTTCATCAAGGCGATCGCGTTCCACTGCCGCCGCAAGGGGCTGGAGACCAACGTGCCGCCGCCGCGGACCTTCGCCGCCCCCGCGAGGCCGGCGAGTTCGGCCGCACCGTCGGCGAAGAAGCAGCTCGCGTTCAAGCTGTTCCGGGGCGGCGCGTCGGTCGTCGCGGTCGCCGAGAAGCTCGAACTCACGCCCGCAACGGTGAACGGGTACCTGGTCGACTTCGTCGCGGCCGAGAAGCCGGCGTCGATCTTCGGGTGGGTACCGGAGGACGTGTGCGAGCGGGTCGCGGCCGCGGCCGACATCCACGGCACCGGCCGCCTCAAGCCGGTGTTCCTGGAACTCAACGGCGAGGTGGGCTACGACCACATCAGCGTCGTGTTCGCGTTCCTCGCCACGCAACAGGGGTGAGGCGAAGACCGCAAGGGGGGCGCGGGTGAGCAAGAAGAAGCCCGCAGCGCGAAGGGTCGTCCGGGCCGCACCGGCGACCGCCGCGGTGCCCGTCGATCTGCTCGGCGACGTTCGCACGCTGATCGAGCAGGCACGCGAAGCCACAGCACAGGCTGTCAACTCGGCGCTCGTGCTGCTGTACTGGAGCATCGGCACCCGCATCCGCCGTGATCTCCTCCTGGAGCAGCGTGCGGAGTACGGCGAACAGATTGTGCCGACACTGTCGGCACAATTGGCACCCGAGTACGGAAGCGGATTCGGCAAGCGGAACCTGTTCCGAATGATCCAGTTTGCCGAGATGTTCCCTGACTCGGAAATTGTGTCGGCGCTGTCGCGACAATTGGGCTGGAGCCACTTCGTCGAGATCATTTCCCTGAAGAAAGACCTCCAGCGCGAGTTCTCCGCCGCATGGTGACCTTCGAGAGTTTAGAAACGGCACGAAATCTTGGCCGACATGGTCGCTTTCTAAGGGAGAGAACTGACCCATGCTTTCATCTGAGGAAACTGAAAACGAGTACGGCAGGCTCGTGTTTGAGAAAAATCGCTCAATGAGCAGCATCAAGCTCATCGTCATTGGCCTAGTTGTTCTCGGCGGTGTAGTCGCAGGCATCGCGTTTATGTTGGTCGCTGGGGGCAAAAACCCCGCAATTCAGCCAATCGCCATCGTCGCAATCGCGGGCTTCGGGTGCCTGGTTTACGGAACTGTTTGGTACGATCGCATCAACCATCTCCGGTACTTCGAGAATGGGATTGTGCACACTTCTCGAAAGGGAGTCAAATCGGTGCTATTTGATGAGGTCCAATTGTTCAGCTACCACACAGAAGCAAGGAGTATTGGAGTTGCAGGCGGCAAAAGCCACTATACCGGAACCGTGGTGACGATGATTTTCGAGACCGCCCGCCACGAGCGAATCAAGTTCGCAATTGTCGTCCAAGACCCTGAACGCCATCTCGGTAAATTGCGGGATGATATCTCTAGGCGAATGGCAGATAATTGGCTCGAATCTTGGCGAACGGGCGAATCGGTCATCTGGCTGGATGGAGTCCGATTCACCACCGATGGGTTAGCGATCACGCCACGAGGTCTCCTCGGAAGCAAGGAGGAGTTGACGCTCCCTTTCAAGTCCGTCGTCGTAGAATTATCAAACGGAACCTGCTACTTCTCAGACGGTGCTGCGAAACGCAGTTTATTGCGTGTCTCGTCGAGTGCACCAAATCTTTTCCCCGGTTTGGTTCTCCTGGCGCAATTACAGCGCCCCCCGGTGTGACTTGATGACTCCCAGGGTCACAAAGCCGGGGTGCGTGCAAACCGTGTGCGGCCACAAAACGTCCGCCCTGCAATGAGTGAGTACATTCGGGGCGGCATACGCGCTCTGGTCACCGAATTCCGATGTCATCCCGGCCTTCGCTTCACTCCTTCCCCGGCACCGGTTCGGCACCGGGCGGGGGCACGCCGTGGCCGGCCTTCACGTAGTCCGCTCGCAGTGCCGCGTACTCCTCGGGCGTCATGTCTTCGAAGGCGTTGTCGGCGACGGCCGGCCGGCACGCCGCGTTCGCACGCGCCGCCACGCCGCGGTTGAAGATCTGCTTCAGGAACGGGATGCACCACCCGCACCCGGTCCCGGCCCCGGCGCACGCCGACAACTGGCTCGGCACCCTCGGGTCGTTCAGCCGCACCCAGTTCACCAGCTTCCGCTGCGTGACGTGGAAGCAATAACACACCTTGTCGTCGAGGTTCATCGCGGTCCGCCGAATAACACTGTGTCGGGGCACGGGCCGGCCCTATTATCCGGGGGTGAGGCCGCGTCCCGCAACCGCGAAGGTGAGCCGTGATCCAGCCAGTTGTCCTGTGCGGCCTCGGGCGGGTCGGGTGGCGCGTCCTCGAATCGGTCCGCGCCGCCGGGTTCCCGGTCGTCGTCATCGACACCAACATCAGCACCGACGACCCGCGGCTGCAGGGGGTCCGCGCCGTCAAGGGCGACAGCCGCCGCGCCGAGGTGCTCGAGCAGGCGGGGATCCGCGATGCCCGCGGGGTCGTCATCACGACCGGCGACGACCTCGTGAACATTTCGACGGCGATGCTCGCCCGGAAGCTGAACCCGACGACGAAGATCGTGGTGCGGATGTTCAACCGCAACCTCATCGACCGGCTCGCCGGGGCGGTGAAGAACACGGTCGCGCTGAGCGTGTCGGGGCTGGTCGCGCCGATGCTCGCGCTGTCCGCGGTGACCGGCGACGCGCTCGGGGTGTTCAAGCTCGAAGACGGCCCGCGGCAGATCTCTGAACTTGAAGTGGCCGAGGGGTCGGGGCTCGCCGGCCAGACGGTCGGCGAGGTCGCCCACACGCACCAGCTCGTGCCGCTCGCGCTCGTCCGCACCGGGCACGCTCCGGCCCTGCTGCACGACGTGCCGGCCGACGCGGTGCTCGCGCCGGGCGACCGGCTCGTGGTGTGCGGCGCGCCGGCGAGCCTGATCCGCCTCCTCGAACGGGAGCGGGGCGAGTTGCTCCCCGGCGTGAAGTGGGCGTGGCGGCTCCGCCGCTGGGTGCGGACCGTGCGGCGGACGCTGTGGGAAGTGGACCTGTCGGTGAAGATCGCCGCCCCGGCGCTGTTCGGCACGATCCTCGCCAGCGTCCTCGTGTTCCGGTACGGGATCGGGGTCGAGTGGGCCGAGGGGCTGTACCAGACGGTGAGCATCATCGCGACCGGGGCGTCGATGCGCGGCGAGGGGCACTCGGACTGGGCCAAGGTGTTCGTCAGCGTCCTGAAGCTCGCCGGGGCCGCACTCGTCGCGGCGTTCACCGCCATCCTCACGCAGTACCTGCTCCGGGCGAAGCTCAGCGGGGCGCTCGAGCTGCGGTGGGTGCCGGACGGCGGACACGTCGTCGTGTGCGGGCTCGGCAACGTCGGGTACCGGCTCGTGAACGAACTCACCGAGATGGGCGAGCGGGTGGTCGCGATCGACAACCGGGCCGACGGCCCGTTCATCGACACGGTCCGCCGCAACGGGGTGCCAACGTTCGTGGGTGATGCGACCGTCGCCGACGTGCTGCGGCAGGCGCGAGCGGCCGAGGCGAAGGCGGTCATCGCCGCGACGTCGAGCGAGCTGGCGAACCTGGAGGTCGCGCTCCTGGTCCGCGAGATGAACCCGCACGCGCGGGTCGTGGTGCGGCTGTCGGACCCGGAGTTCGCCGAGGCGGTGCGGGAGGCGGCCGACATCCGGCAGGCGGTGTCGGTGCCGGCGCTGGCGGCCCCGGCGTTCGCCGCCGCGCTGTTCGGGGACCGCGTGCAGACGCTCGTCACCGCGGCCGGCCGCACGCTGGTCGTCGTCGAGATCGTCATCGACCCGGACGAGGTCCACCTGCTCGGCCGGTCGCTCCGCGGCGCGGCGCTCGACTACCGGCTGCTCCCGGTCGCGGTCGCCGGCCGCCCGCTCGACGCGGCCCGCGGGGGGCACCGCCTCAAGGTCGGCGATCGGATCACCGTCGTCGCCGAGCTGCCGGACCTGGAGCGGTTCCTGCGGCGCGAGGCGATCCCGCGAACGGCCGCCGCGGTGGTGGACTCGTTCCCGCCCACCGCCCGCGACGCGCTCGTCTCGCTGGTGCGGGTGACGCGGAACTGCGACGCGGCCGAGGCCGAGCGGATCGTGACCGGCCCGTTCGCGCTGGCCGAGGGCGTCACCCGCGGCGAGGCGCAGGAGCTGGTGGAACTCGTCGCCCGCGAGAGGGCCGCGGCGCGCGTCGTCGTCACCGGCGACCCGGGGATGTACGGGACCGCGTGACGGAGCGCGGCCTACTTCAGGAACACGTCGGCGCCGCCGAGGCGGTCGAACTCGGCCCGGAACGCCGCGGTCTGCTCGGGCGTGAGGTCGGTCAGCGGGAGCCGCACCGGGCCGAGTTCGAGGCCGCGGGTCCGCATCAGCTCCTTCGCCGCCGGGAAGTACCCGACGCGGAACATCAGCGCCACCAGTTCCGCGGCCCGGTACTGCAACTCGCGGGCGGCCGCCCAGTCGCCGCGGCCCGCGGCCGCGAGGACGCGGTGGAACAACCCGGCCGCGAAGTTGTACCCGCTGCCGACCGCCCCGCGGCCGCCGAGTGCCACCGCCGCGAGCAACTGCTCGTCCATCCCGTACAGCACGTCGAGCCGCCCGGCCCCGGCCCGCACGAGCCGCTGGAACGTCATCAGGTCCGGGTTGGTGAACTTCACCCCGCGGAGCGTCGGGACGCGCTCGGCGGCCGCGTCGATCCAGTCTGCGACCGGCAGGTTGATCCCGCTGAGGACCGGGATGTCGTAGTAGTAGAACGGCGTGTTCGGGGCGGCGGCCGCCACGTCGCGACAGCACGCGATGAGCACGTCGGCGGTCCGCGGCTTGAGGTAGCTCGGGCACACCATCGCGACCGCGGCGGCCCCGACCGCGTCGGCACGGGCCGCGAGCGCCCGGCAGTCGGCCAGGCAGTTCGCCCCCACGTGGACGACGAGCCGCACCGGCGTTCCCTTCAGCACCTCGGCCCAGCGGACCGTGAGCGCGTCGCGCTCGGCGACCGTCAGCGAGCTGAACTCGCCGGTGGTGCCGCCGGCGAACACGCCGGCCACGCCGTCGCGGACGAACAACTCGGCCTGCTTCTCGACGAGCGCGAGGTTCAACTCGCCGGCGGGGGTGAACGGGGTGAGGGCGGCGGGGACGAGCCCGACGAACGGCGCGTGTTCCATGGGTGCGGCTCGGAGTGGGGAGGGCGGCGCGACGTGATTATACTTCGAGCAGCGGGGAGCGAGCCGCGTTGGCGAGTCGGGAGCGTCCCCGCCCGGGGAAACGGTTCTCCGGGGGCGGGCCCCCCCCGCGGGCGGCCCCCCCGCGGCCGTTCTATATTTATGGGTCCCCCCCCCACATGGCCCTGAGCTCCTTCCAGAGCGGCCGAATGGACGCATCAGCAACTGCAACCG
>NZ_JBHYGG010000095.1:4527-13321 GCF_051859125.1 Gemmata sp. | reverse complement strand
CCCGTTCCTACGGGGAGAGGTCGCGACGAGGCTCTGCGAGTCGCGGGTGAGGGGCACCACCTCGACGATGGACCCGCCACCTGCGAGCCTCCCACGGCTTTACACCAGCCCCGCGCCGGTCAGAATCCCCTTCAGCTTCGTCTTCTTGTCGTCGGCGAGCGGCGCGATCGGCGACCGGTTCGGCCCACACGACCGGCCGAGCAGTGCCAGCGCCTCCTTGATCGCGCCGTTGCCGGTGCCGAGGCTCATCGCCATGCGGATCGGGTGCAGCCGCGACTGGTACTCCTTCGCCGCTTCGGTGTCGCCGCTCGCGAACGCCTCGTAGATGCCGACGCACAGTTCCGGGGCGATGTTGCACGACGCGGGGATCGCGCCCTGCGCGCCGAACTGGAGCGCCGCGAGGATGAGCGTGTCGCGGCCGTTGAGGACGGCGAACGTCTCGCGGGGGGTGCTGCGGAGGATCTCGATGGTGTTCTGGAGGTCGCCGGACGAGTCCTTGATGCCGACGATGTTCGGCACGCGGGCGAGTTTGGCGCAGGTGTCGGGCTCGATGCTGACGCCGCCGCACGTCGCGGGGTTGTTGTACAGCACGACCGGGAGCTTCGTGCTCTCGGCGACGCGTGTGAAGTGGTCGACTAATTCTGGCTGCGTGGGCTTGATGAAGTACGGGGTGATGACGGACACGCCGCTCGCGCCCTCCTTCTCGGCCATCCGCGTGAGCCGCACGACCTCGCGGGTGGTCTCGGCCCCGGTGCCGACGAACACCGGCGACCGGCCCGCACAGTGCGCGACCGCCGCGGCGGTGATCGCCTGCTTCTCGGCCTCGTCGAGCCCGTAGAACTCACCGGTCGTGCCGAGCACGAAGATGCCGTGGACCTTGTGCGAGAGCATCCAGTCGATGTGCCGCCGCAACCCATCGAGATCAACCCCCTGGTCGGGGGTCATCGGCGTGACGACGGGCGGGATGATGCCGCGGAGTTGCATGACGGGCGTGCCTCGGGTGGTTCGGCTAAGTGTACCGAAACCACTGTGCTGTAGCGACGGGCTTTGTGTTCCTGCGCGTGTCAGAGTAAGGTACAGCAAACAGTGCGAACGCCAGCGAGGAACTAGCCCGTGATAACCTGGGAGACGGACAACGAGACAGTACACGCTTTACTGGTCGGGTATCTGACCCAGCGGAGCGACAACGACTACCGAAAGATCGCGGACGTGCTGAAGCGAGGTAAGTGCCAAGTTGTCCTGGGTGGGTGGGGCAAGGCTGAGCAAAAAGCAAGAACGGTGGGTGCCGACCGGCCCGGTTACCTACGTCCTGACCGCGTTCCTTCGACCCGATGAAATGAGGTTGTTGGAGGAGCGGTCGTCGCTCCACTACGGACTGCTCTGGGGGGCGTTCCGCGACCTGATCACCGAGAGTGACCCCGAGATAGACGTGGCGATCAAGGCGCTGGTGGAGTTGCCGACCGAGGGCACAGGGCTGAACAACTGCTTCTTCAAGACGGAGCAGACGATCACGCACGACGAACTGCGGTTCCGCTCGAAGGGCGAGGTGGCCATCTACGACGAACTGAAGCGGCGGAGCATCCTCTTCTTCCCAAACCCGGCGGCCGTGCTCGGGAACGAAGTGACGCCGGAACTAGTCGAGAAGCGAGAGCCGGACTTTCTGGTCTGCTCGAAGGGCAAGTGGGGCATCTTGGAGGTAAACGGGGAGCCGTTCCACTCCGGCCCGGTGAGCACGGCGAAGGACCACGAGCGGTTCCGCCTGTTCCAGCGGCACGGGCTGTTCTTCGTCCAGGCTTATGACGCGGACCGGTGCAAGCGTGAACCTGCACGAGTCGTCAACGATTTTCTCCGCCTCCTTGAGGAGTATCGCTGAGACTGATTGGCAACCGGATTAACGCCTTCCGTTGGGCTTCTTCTTGCCGGGCTTGGCCGCGGGGGCGCGGGTCTTCGAAGATCTTCGCCACCGGGAGGGTGAACCCCGGCAGCACGTCACCGCCGTCGAGCGTGTCGGCGAGGGTGAACGTCTTCTTCCGCTTCTCGCTGCCCTTGGGGTACACGTCCACTTCCTTTCGCTCGGGATCGACGTACCACACCAGTTTGACGCCGGCTTTCGCGTACTCAGAAAGTTTGATCGCCATCTCCTTCCGGGTGTTGCTCGGGATGAGAACCTCAACCGCGAGGTCCGGCGGGTACTCCAGAAACGCACCGGTGGGGTTCACAATCTCCTGTGGGTTCTCGACGCTGTCCCAGCGGATGAACGACACGTCCGGCATCCGCACGAGGTCGAGCTTGAACCGGATCATGCCGTCGGCCCCGGCCGCGTACCCGATGTTGTGCTGCCAAAGGAACAGCTTGATGAGCGCCCCGATCTGGAGGGCGAGTCCACCTTCGCGGAAGCCCATCGCTTTCTCCACAAGGATGCCTTCGACGAGTTCAACGAGGCGGTCTCCAGTCACGGACGTGTCGAGCAGGTCTTTGACGGTCGCGGTGCCGGGTGCGGGGTAGGTCAGGATGCGCGACTCGGGGACGTGCCCGAGCCGCTCCTGCACCTCGGCGATCGTGCGGAACTTCGACTTCGGCTTCGTCGTGGTCCTGGCGGCCATGTGTACTCCAGGCTCGGAGAGGAGTGTTCGATCACTTCCCGGTCAGTTCCTTGACGAGCGGGTCGGCGGGGTAGAGCTTGCGGAGCGCCTCGAGCACGGCCCGCGAGTGGACCGCGATGTGCCGGGCCTGCACGTCGGTGTACACGAAGTTCCGCACCAGCCCGTGCCGGTTGCGGTCGAAGTTCACCCCCACCAGTTCCCCCGCACGGTTCAGCACCGGGCTCCCCGAATTGCCGCCGATCGTGTCGGCCGTCGAGACGAAGTTGTACGGCGTCGCGAGGTCGAGCTTCGACTTCCCGTCGAGCCACCGCTTCGGCAGGTCGAACGGCTCCTTGCCGCCGAGTTCCGTGGACTTCTTGAATGCGTCGCCGAGCGTCGTGCGGAACGGCAGTGCTTCGCCGCCCACTTCGTAGCCCTTCACGGTGCCGAACGCGAGCCGCAGGGTGAACGTCGCGTCCGGGGCGACGGTGCTGCCGAGCGCCTTGAAGCGCAGGTTGGAGAGCGCCGCGTACGCCTGGCGCTCGGGCTCCTCGACTTCGGTCTCGTACCGCGTGCGGAGCTTGCGGGCCTCGGCGTCGATCGCCTTCGCCAGCACGATGAGCGGGTCGGTGCTGGCGTCGATCGCCTTCTTGCCGCCCTCGACGAGCCGCTTGCGCTCGGCCGGGTCGGTGAGCTTCGTCGTGCCAACCAACTCGTCAGCCCGAGCCGCCGGGTTCTTCCCCGCGAGTACGAGCTTCACAAGGTCGCTGTCGCCGCCGAGGTTCTCGGCCAGGAACGTGAGCGACGCGGTGAGCTTCGCGCGCTCGAGTTCGGGGTAGATCGGGGCCGGGCTGAACAGGCCGAACTTGAGCGAATCGAGGTTCGAGTCGCGGTACTCGCGGAGCCGCTCGGCCGACGGCTTTGGCAACTCGTCGCCCATGCGGACGAGGTGCCGGGCAATGCCGAACAGCGGGGAGTAGAAGGCGTGGCCGGTTTCGAGAAGCCCGTAGGGTTTCTCAAACTCGCGGAGCTTCACCTGGACATCGGCGACCCGCCGCAGGGCCGACTCGTACGCGCCCCTCGGGTGGTCGGCAGTCGGCGGCAACTTGTCGCCGAGTTCCGTCTCCTGCGCCGCCTTCTGCTCCATGATCTTCGGGTCGAGGAGCCCTTGCAGTTGGCCACTGAACGCCTTGCGGGCGTTGGCGACGCTGTGCTGGTCGCCGGCCGCCTGCCGGGCCTTCTCGGGGCTCTGCATGCCGTACTGCGACAGCGCCGCTTCGAGTGTGCGAAGTCGATAGAGCGTGTACGGGAGCGTGTGGTCGCGGCGGTGCTTGAGGCGGGCGAGCGTTTCGAGCCGCTGGGTGGTGCCGGGGTGCCCGGTGACGAAGACGAGGTCGTTCTCTTGCGGGCCGATCTCGCTCCACTTGAAGTAGTTCGGGGTGTGGACCGGCTTGTCGTTCTCGTAGGCCCGGAAGAACGCGACGTCGAGGTTCATCCGCGGGAATTCGAAGTTGTCCACGTCGCCCCCGAAGCTGGCGATGGCCTTCTCGGGCGAGAACACGAGCCGCACGTCGGTGAACTTCTTGTACCGGTACAGGTGGTACGCGCCGCCGTTGTACAGCGTGACCACGTCGGACCGCAGCCCGGTCGCCTTGAGCGAGTCCTGCTCGATCTTGCCCGTCACGGCCCGGCGTGCGGCGAACGCTTCGCCCGGCTTCATCTCGGGCGTCACCGCCGCGTTCACCTCCTTGGTGACGTCGGTGATGGTCTGGAGCACGTTGATTTCGAGGTCCGGGCACTTGAGTTCCTGGTCGCGGGTCGCCGCGTAGAACCCGTCGTTGTAGAGGTCGAGCCCCGGCTTGCTGAGCTTCTGCGTGGCGTCGGCGGCGACGTGGTGGTTGGTGACGAGCAGGCCGTCGCTTGACACGAACCCGCCCGACCCGCCGCTGTTGAGCCGCACCGACGCGAGCATGGCGTTCTGGAGCCACGGGTCGGTGAGGTCGAACTCGTACCGCTTCTTGAGGAGGTCGCGGGGCGGGGCGTCGAGCAGCCACATCCCCTCGTCCGAAGTCGCCGACATCGCGAGCCCTCCGAGCACGACCGCCGCGAGCGCGAGGTTCCGAACACGCATGACGCACCGCCGGTGTTGGGTGACAGTTGCGGTGCCATTCTACGCGACGGGCCGGGGGCGGCGTGCGGCGTTGGGTTGTAGCCCCGGAGGGAGCTTCAACGGGTCACTCCTTGCCGAGCACGAGGTCGAGCGCCCAGCACCCGCGGACGTGGGTGGCGGTCGGGTCGCGGAAGTGGTCGAGGATCGCGTCGGCGTCGCACCCCGCGTCCTGGAGCGCGTCCGCGAGAATCGGCAACTGGTCGAAAGTGCGTTGGTCGTAGATGCCGCGTGCGAGTTGCATCACCGTTGACGTGCGCCAGTCGGGATCGAATGCGACGGGCCGGTCTCGATCCCAGACACAACTCTCCCATTCCATGCCGGGAGCCAAGTGTTCGATCCACCGTGCGTCTGTGACTGCAATATGGTAGGTCGCTTCCGGATATTCTGGGGGGAAGTCCTCGTCCTCATCGGGATCTCGTTCCGGATAGTTCAAACGATCAACGACACCAACACAAGAGATGAAGCGGTGAGCGCTCGCCATTATCAATCCATCGTCTGAGTATACATCGTGATCTCTCAGTTCCTGGCCAAGCGGAGTGGACCAGGCAGCGACTTGTGCCGCGTCTCTCTCGATCGCTTGTCCGTTCGGCTGATGTCTGATCCACCAAAACCAATCGGTTGTGTCCCATAAAAACCCAAGGGCCAACGTGCGAGAACACACAAGTCCGTACTGCTCCTCTTGCCGTTTTGTTACCTGACAGGTGAGGCACTTGTCCTGGATCGATTGAACTCGCACGTGGTAGAACATGGCCATCGCTTCGCCCTCCCGTCACTTCCCCTTTTGGATCACCTGGTCGGCGAAGCGCTCCATCTCTTCGAGTTGCGGGCTGCACTGCAACAGCAGCAGGTTCACGCCGGCGGCCTCGAAGCGCTTCACCTGGTCGAGCACCTGCCCCGGCGTGCCGATCAGGCCGGACCGCAGGCCGCGGTTCGACACCGAGTAGTCCTCCAGCGACACCCGCTGTTCGAGCTGCGTGCCGGCCAGCCACTGCTGGTAGTTCTGGTAGCCCGCCTTCGACTGCTTCACGTCGGTGATGCGCGCTAGCTCCGCTTGCGCCTCGGCACCGGTGTTGCGGACGATGCTGTACGCGGCGACGCCGTAGGTCATCGGCGGCAGACCGAACCCCTCGCGCCGCTTCCGCATGTCGGCGACCTTCTCGGCGATGCGCTCGGGCGGGTCGCCGTGCATGACGTAGGCGTCGCACGACTTCGCGATGAGGTTCTTTGCCGCCTCGCTCTCGCCGCCGGCGTACAGCACCGGCCGCGGGCGCGTCGCGGGCTTCGGTTGCAGCACGTTGTCGCGGACCTTGTAGAACTTGCCCTCGAACGTGAAGTGGTCCTGCTTCCACACGCCGTCGAGCACCGCGAGCCACTCGGCGGTGCGGGCGTAGCGGTCGTCGTGCTGCTCGAACTGCACGCCGTACTTGGTCGCCTCGTCGCGCCACCAGCTCGACACGACGTTGAGCGACAGCCGCCCGCCGCCGCCGATGTGGTCGATGTTCGCGGCCGCCTTCGCGAGCAGCGCCGGGTTGTGGAACGTCGGCCGCACCGCGACCATCAGTTCGAGCTTACTCGTGACGGCCGTGACCGCCGCCGCGGTGCTCCAGGCGTCGAGCGACGGGGCCTCGTCGCCCTTGATGTCGTTGAGGTTCAGCTCGGCGATGAGCGACAGGTCGAACCCGATCTGCTCGGACCGCACCGCGAGCCGCCGGGTGTACTCCCACGTCGGGGCCATGTTCTCGTCGTCGACGTTGCGGAGCCACCCGCCGAACACGGGCATCCAGTAACCGTAGCGCATGGGGCGTTCTCAGTGGGATCAACTGGCGGGAGGATGGGTGCGGGCGGCGAAGTGCCATTTGCGACCGGGGCCGACCTGAAGCGCGCCGCGGGGGGTGTGAAGTTCCCAATCGGCGATTTCGTAGAGGGTGGTTCCCTCGGGAGCGGGTTCCGGCGGCTCTTCGGGCGTCGGGATCACAACCACGGACGAGCCGTCGGAGAGATCGACCTTCACGCCGATCCCCTGAACGGCGGCGCGATCGACCGGGAACGGGATGACCGCCGTGACCCGCGCCCCGACGGAGATGGACAATTCATTGGCGACATCGCCCCGGCGGGAAGGTTCGCCGAGCGACTTCACGATCTCGTCGGGCGTGGCCGAGGCGAACACGGCGTCGCCCGCCTTCACCACCCAGAACGACCCGCGAAGGCGGAGACTGTGCGTTCCGTGCTCGTACCGAAACTCACCGTGCTTCGTGCGGCGCACCGGACCCAGCATGCGCTCGCCGAAGTGGAGGACGAGTTCGTCGCCGTAGCTGCGGCGCAGGAACAGGAACGGCTCCCCGACCAGTTGCAGCAGGTGGGAGCCGAACGCGGCGGTCGGGCTCGGTTCGGTGGCGGTGCTCATTGTTGGCCCTTGAACTCGCGTGCCTTCTCGCGCATCTCGGCCCAGGTGAAGTCGCCGCGGTCGTTCTCGGTCCCGCGGTCGCCGTGGGCCTTGCAGTCCTCCAGGTACGCCCCGAACTCGGCGCGATCGATCCCGAACTCGCGGGCCACGGCATCGACCCGCTTCAGGTCGTTCTTCCTGCCCATGAATGATACCCCCCGCTCAATCGGACAGGAATATCACGCCACGCTGGTTCGGTAGGCTATTCGTCCATCCCGAGCAGTGTGATCTCGTCCTCAAGGATGCCTGCGTAAAGGTACTCGGCGTCGGGAACGGAGATGAGGTAATTGACCGACCCATCCACTTCCACGGTGATCGCAAGAATCTCCCCGGTTCCGTTGCACTTCTGGACTTCTGAATCGAAGCGCACTCGATCACCGAAAGTGAACTTCGTCTGTGCCACGAGCGTGTGCATACTGCCCTCGCGATTACCAGTTGTCGGTTGCGGGCTGGGGGTGGGCCGAGATTACCCGGCGCGCTTCTCCAGGTAGTCCACCAGCCGCGCGAACGGGTCGAACCCGACGACGTTGACCGCGTCGGCGACGAAGTTGGAGAGCGCGTTGACGTCGTAGTACACGAGCGAGCCGTCGCGGTCGTCGGTCATGTACTCGATGCCGCCGACGTCGATGCCGGCCGTCTGCATGATGCGCTCGCACGCCGCGATCACGTCGGCGGGCGGGGTGTACCCCTCGACCTTCATGCCGGTCTTCGGCGCGTTCACCGGGCACGCGCTGCGGACCAGTTCGACGCCGTCGGCCCGCTGGCAGATGTCGGCCGGGCACAGGTTGAACGACTCGCCGGTGGTGAACACCTTGATCGCGTACAGGTACTTGCCGCCGAGCGTCTCGACGCGGGTGATGTGGCCGCCGCGGGCCGGCACGAACTCCTGCACGAGCGCCGTGTGGTCGACGCCGAAGTCGAGCTGGTCGGCCGCGGCCGCGGCGGCGAGAACCTCGCGGGTCTCGAACTTCACGATGCCGGCCCCGCTGCCACCGACGTTCGCCTTCACCACCACCGGGAACCGCAACCCCTCCGCCGCCTCGACGGCCTTCGAGGGATGGTTGATGACGCGGGCCTTCGGGTAGCCCAGGCCGAGCGATTCGAGGAGCGTGAGCTGCCGCGCCTTCGAGAGTTCGACGGCGAACCCCTTCGAGCCGTTCACGACCGGCACGCCGAGCCGTTCGAGGTGGGCCATGAACCCGAGCGTGAAGAACATCCCCTGCACGCCGCCGCGGAGGTACGCCGACGGGCTCATGCGGTTGAACACGAGCGCGTACGGGGACTGCTTCTCGCCGGGGTCGTAGACGTGCGCCCGCGGGTCGAGGCGCACGAACGGCAGGCCGCGGCGCTCGAGTTCGGCGAACAGCGGGCGGAACCAGTCGGGGTGCTCGTGGTAGACGGCGAACGGTCGCGCGGCGGGCATGCGTGTGTCTCGGCGGGTGGTGCCGGCGATTGTACCCGAGGTGCAGCGGTCAAAGTAGTAGGGTTGCTCGGTCGAAGTCGTCGGCCTCACGCGGGCCGCCACGGAGGGCGGCCCCGACCGGAGAGCTCGCGTTGGGTCTGTTTGGGCCCCCCACCCTGGCGGCCCGCCACCCACAC
>NZ_JBHYGG010000095.1:0-4517 GCF_051859125.1 Gemmata sp. | reverse complement strand
GGGGGGCGGGGGCTGGGGGGGGGGCCCCCCGGGGCCCCCCGGGGGGGGCGCCCCCCCGGGGTGGGGGGGGTTTGTTGGTTTGGGGCCCCCCCGCGGGGGCGCCCCGCCAGCCACTCAACGGCTCTCGGCAGGGCACCCTGTCTACCTTGTTGCGGCCGCGATCGCGTCGGCGATGCGCGCCAACGAATCATCGGAGGTGCAGAGCGGCGGCATCGCGTACACGACCGACCCGAGCGGCCGCAGCAGCACGCCGCGCGCGATCGACTGCTGCCGGACGCGCGGCCCGATCTCCGCGAGGTAGCCGCCGGCCGCGTCGAGTTCGACCGCACCGATCGTGCCGCAGATTCGCACGTCCTTTACCCCGGGGCGGCCGCGGAGCGGGAGCAGGTGCGTGCGCCAGAACGCCTCGATGCGGGCGGCGTTCCGCTGCCACTCGGGCTCGCCGAGGAGCTTCCAGTTCGCGGCCCCGACGGCGCAGGCGAGCGGGTTCGCGGTGAAGCTGTGCCCGTGGAAGAACGTCTTCGTGCGGTCGGGCGTCTGGAACGCGTCGACGATCTCGGGCGACGCGAGCGTCACTGACAGCGGCAGCATGCCGCCGGTGATCGTCTTCGCGGAGCAGATCAGGTCGGGTGCGATGCCGGCGTGCGTGTGCGCCCACAGCCGTCCCGTGCGGCACCCGGTCATCACCTCGTCGGCGATGAACAGCACGTTGTGCCGCTTCGTCACCTCGAAGATGTCGCGGAGTTCTTGCGGCGTGTGCATGCACATGCCGCCGGCACCCTGAACGAGCGGTTCGAGGATCACCGCCGCGACCTTCCCGGCGTTCGCCTTCAGCGCATCGTCGAGGCGGTCGGCGCTGACGGGCACCTGGAGCGCGCGGAACAGCAGCGGCTCGAACGTGCCGAAGAACAGCGGGTCGCGGCCGACGGCCATCGCGCCGAACGTGTCGCCGTGGTAGCCGTTCTCGAAGCCGACGAACAGCGTGCGCTGCGGCTCGCCGCGGTGGCACCAGAACTGGTACGCGAGCTTCAGCGCGACCTCGACCGCCGTGCTCCCGTTGTCGGAGTAGAAGGCCTTGCCCCCCTTCCAGGGTGCGGAATCGAGCATCAACTCGGCGAGTTCGACGGCCGGCGGGTGCGTGACCCCCGCGAAGAGGACGTGGTCGAGCGTGTGCGCCGCGTGCGTGAGCGCGTCGACGAGCGGCGGGTGCCGGTGACCGTGCAGGATCGTCCACCACGAGGAGATGGCGTCGATGATCCTGCGGCCGTCGGCGAGGTGCAGGAACTCGCGCTGTGCGCTCACGACCGGCAGCGGGTCGGCGGGGTCCGCGAGCGACGTGTACGGGTGCCAGATCGCAGCGCGGTCGCGTGCGACAACGTCCTGGCGAGCGGGGGGCGTGAGCCCCCCGAGTGCTGAGCCAAGAGTGCAAAGAGCAGAACTCGGGGGGCTCACCAGACCAGCGTCAACGGCCGCGTAGTCGAGTGCTGAGCCAAGAGTGCGAAGAGTAGAACTCGGGGGGCTCACGCCCCCCGCTCGCCAGGGCTCAAGGAGTGACTCGACCCGCAGACCGGTGTGCTTCGCGATCTGCGCTTCGGCGTACTCGTCGCGCGGTCCCAGCAGCGCGACCAGCGCCACATTCACCCCGGCGAGGGCGCGAAACGCGGCGAGCGTGCGGCAGACCGCACCGACGGCCGACGATGATACCAGCACCACGGGCAACCCGAACGCGCGGATCAGGTCGATCTGCAACACGTCGTCGGTGAGCGGCGACAGCGGCCCGCCGAACGTCTCGATGAGCAGCGGCTTCTCGGTGCTTGGGATCGCTGCGAGGATCTCCGCGACGCCCGGCATTTCGCGGCCCTCGCGGCGGGCGGCGAGGGCGGGGGCGACGGGCTCCGAGAAGCGAGCGAGTGGTTCGTGAACAGTGCTCGTGGGAACGAGGCGACGAACGCGGAGCGAGTCCGGGTCGCCGGTCTCGACCGGCTTCCAGTAGTCGAACCGGTCGGCGTTGGTGGCGAGGAACAGCAGCGAGAACGCGGTCTTCCCGGCGTCCGTGTCGGTGCCGACGACGACGAAACCGGTCATCGGCTCATGGCCTCCGCGACGTGGTCGGCGAGTTGATCGAGCAGGTCCGGCGAGTGGTCGGCGTGGACCGAGATGCGCAGCCGTGCGGTTCCTTGTGGCACCGACGGCGGCCGGATCGCGCGGATGTCGTAGCCGCGTTCCTGGAGTGCGGTCGCGACGCGAACGGCGTGCGCGTCGTCGCCCAGCACCACCGGCACGATGTAGCTGTCGCCGATGGTGGGAACGCTTCGCTCGCGGAGCTTCGCGTGGAAGCGTGCGGCGTTGGCGTGAAGTTGCGTGCGGCCGGCGGCGTCGGCGGTCACCTTCGGGAGCATGTCGAGCCACCACGGGCCGATCGCCGGGGGCAGTGCGGTCGTGAAGATCAGGTGCCGGCACTTGTTCACGAGGAAGTCGCGGAGCAGCGTCGACCCGCACACATAAGCCCCGCTCACCCCGAGCGCCTTCCCGCCGGTGTGTACCGTCGCCAGCACCCGCGACCGCAGCCCGAGTTCGTCGACGATGCCCGAGCCGCCGGGGCCGAAGCACCCGGTACTGTGCGCCTCGTCCACGATGACGTGCGCGCCGTAGCGCTCGGCGAGTTCGACGATCGCGGGCAGCGGGGCGCGGTCGCCGTCCATGCTGAACAGCGACTCGGTGACGACGAACATCTCGCGGCCCGCGGGCCGGGTCGCCGCTTCCTTCCGGAGTCCGTCTTCGAGGTGCGAAGGGTCGTTGTGCCGGAACGCGAACTTCCGCGGGCGGCAGATGCGGAGCCCCTCGGCGATGCAGGCGTGGTTCAGTTCGTCGGTCGCGACCCAGTCGCCGGGTTCGACCACGGTGGAGATGAGCCCTTCGTTCGCGGTGAACCCGCTGTTCATCACGAGGACCGCTTCGGCCCCGTGCCACGCGGCGAGCGCAGCTTCGACCTCGCCCCACACCGGGTGGTGCCCGCGGAGCAGGCGCGAGGCGAGACCGGACCGGCGGAAGGAGTCGGGAGTCCGGAGACCGGAGTCGGGACCGATCGGCCTGGCTCCCGATTCCTGAATCCCGTCCCCCGGCTCCCGGCTCCCGTACCCCAGGTAGTCGTTCGAGGTGAAGTCGAGGCCGCGGGGCGGCTTGAGCGCCCGGAAGCGGCCCTGGGCCTTGAGGCCGTCGAGGGCGTCGGCCCAGCGGGTGAAGAGGCTCTTGTGTTGGGACACGCCCAATTCCTCGACGACTCGGACTGGGCGTGTCACGCGCACCCGGCCGCGGCCGGGACCGGCAGCCCCATCGCGCGGAACAGGTTGGCGTCGGCGGTCTCGTCCGGGTTCGGGGCGGTGAGCAACTTCTCGCCGAAAAACACCGAGTCGGCCCCCGCCAGGAAGCACAGGATTTGCAACTCGCGGCTCATGCGGTCGCGGCCGGCGCTGAGCCGCACCCGCGCCCGCGGGAACGCGACCCGGGCCGTCGCGATGAGCCGCACCAGCTCGACCGAGTCGACCGGCGGGGCCATCTGGAGCGGGGTGCCGGTCGACGGCATCAGGCAGTTGATCGGGACGCTCTCGGGCGGCGTTTCGAGGTTCGCGAGTTCGACCAGCATCATGAGCCGGTCGTCTTCCGTTTCGCCCATGCCGAGGATGCCGCCGCAGCACACCGAGATGCCGGCCCGGCTCACGGCGCGGAGCGTGTCGAGGCGGTCGTCGTACTTGCGGGTGGTGACGACCTCGGGGTAGAACCGGCGGCTCGTGTCGAGGTTGTGGTTGTACGCCGTGAGGCCGGCGTCCGCGAGGCGGCGGGCCTGGTCGTCGCTGAGCATGCCGAGGGTGACGCACGCCTCCATGTCGAGCCCGCGGACCACGCGGACCATGTCGAGGACGCGGTCGAACTCGGGGCCGTCCTTGGGCGACCGCCACGCGGCCCCCATGCAGAACCGGGTCGCGCCGGCGACCTTGGCTTGCTCGGCCTTCTCGCGCACCGCGTCGACGGTCATGAGCGGGTGGCGGTCGACCGGCGTGTCGTAGTGCGCCGACTGCGAGCAGTACCCGCAGTCCTCGGGGCACCCGCCCGTTTTGATGCTGAGGAGCGCGCACCGCTGGACGTCGGCGTAGTCGCGGAACTGGCGGTGGACCTCGGCCGCCCGGAGCATGAGTTCCGGGAGGGGGAGGTCGTAAACGGCGCGGAATTCGGCGAGGGTTTTCATCCGTGAAAGTGTAGGAGCCGCGCCCGCCACTGGCGAGCGGTCACGGCGTGGCGAGCCGGCACGAGGTGAGCCCGGGCCACTTCCGCGACCCGGCCGCGGGGGCTGGGCGCTCGACCTCGTGATCGGCGAGGGGTAGGGTGCGTCGAGGCCGGCTCTGCGGCCGAGCCGCACCGTGAGGCAGACGCGGGGTGTGGTGTGGTCCTGTTTCGTTCGAGCCACGGGGCTTGCCCCCATGGTGCTGGGACGCCCAGAAGACCACGGGGCACGCCCCGTG
>NZ_JBHYGG010000094.1:0-13382 GCF_051859125.1 Gemmata sp. | reverse complement strand
GAGCCCCCGAAGGGGGCGGCAGTTCGTAGCCCAGGGTGCGAACCCTGGGGCCGCGGGGTGCCAACCCTGGGGCCGCCGGGTGCGAACCCTGGGGCCGCGGGGTGCGAACCCTGGGGCCCCGGGCGACACCCCGTCACCGCGCCCGCCGGTACAGGCGCCAGCGGTCGCCGGGGGCGTTCCCGATCCCCAGGAGGTCGCACTCGGGCGTGCTCCGGCCGTCGAGGTACGGGTCCAGCCCGTCGCACCTCTTGCCCGCCATCCACCCCAGCGCGGTCTCGTCGAGGTAGAGGTAATCGACGCCGCGGCGGGCGAGCAGGGCCGCGAACGGCTCGCCCGGCCGGGCCGCGGCGGCCACCTCGCCGAACTCGGGGAGCAACTCGCGGTCGGTGACGAACCGGGCCTCGGGGTGGACGTACCACCCCACGCTCGTTCGGTCGGGGACGACCGTGACGACCCCCGGGGCGGCGACCGCGTCCCGGTACGGGAGCAGCCGCGTCACGGCGGCGGCGACCGGCTGGGTCCTGTGCTTCCCCTGGACGAAGTGCCGCGGGACGATCAGCACCAGCGCGACCGCCAGGAGCGGGGCCAGCCGGCGGAGCCCGTCGGCCAGGTGCCACCGGGTGGCCGCGGCGTGGACGCACATCCCGGTCAGCGCGATGAGGGACACGCCGAACGCGAACAGGTAGCTCGGCCGGGGCCGCTGGGTCACGACGACGAGCGGCACCACGGTCGCCACCGCGAGCACCGCGGCCCACCCGAGCCACCGAACCGACAGCCACGAGCGCCACCAGGCGCGGCGGTCCCGCCACAGCGCCGCGCCGCCCGCGGCCCACACCGCGAGGAGCGCGACCGTCAGCGCCGCCGCGAGCGGGCTGTTCAACCGGGCTGCGACGGTCCCGTCGTAGTCCGGCGACACGGATCCCGAGGCCCGGTTGAACAGGAGCAACTGCAACCCGCTGGGCGTGAGCGAGGCGTTCCACGCGAAGTGCTCGGCGACGGCCCGCGGGTTCGCGGCGATCATCTCGCGGAGCGTCAGGTCGCGGCCGCCGAACGTCTCCTCCATGAGCCCGTGGCACTGGGTCCACGGCGACAGGTCCCACTCGGGGTGCCGCTGCTGGTGCCCGAAGGCGTACACCTGGGCCATGTTCAGCGTGTGCTTCTCCTTCAGGTGCGTCGCCAGCTTCGGGTACTTCTCGCACGAGGCGGCGTAGGCCGCGGCGCACAGGCCGGCCGCGGCGCCCAGGGCCGCCGCGTACGCGAGCGCCGTGCCCGCGGCCCGGGTCCGCCCGGCCCGGAGGTGGCGCCACTCGGTCGCGGCGAGGACCAGCCCGAGCACCGCGGTCGGGACCGACAACTCGTTCCGCACCAGCACGGTCGCGGCCGCGAACACCCCGAGGGCCGCCGCCCGCCGCCACGGGCCGGTCGCGGTGAGCAGGAGCAGCCAGCCCGCGAGCACCGGCAGCGCGCCGAACAGGTGGACCTCGTAGAGCGTGTTGAACGCGATCGGCAGCGCGGCCCACCACGCGGCGCACAGCCACGCCACGCCGGCCGGCAGGAGCTGCCGCAGCACGGCCAGCACCAGGGTCGCCGCGGCCAGGACGATGACCACGCGGTGCGCGAACGTCGCCCGCACCGGGTCCGCGTCGAGGAACAGGAACGAGCCGTAGAACGACGTGTACAGCGGGGACCAGGCGACGTCGGTTCCGAACCCCCGGAACCACTGCCAGGCGTGCGTGAAGTACGCCACGGTGTCGCCGCACGGCACGTCCTGGTACGCCCACACGCCCCACACCACCTTGAGTTGCAGGAGCAGCAGCAGCGGGTACGCGACCCACGGCGCCTCGAACGCCGCGACCACGCGGGGCCAGACGGTCGGGGCCGCCAGGGCGAACGGCGACGGGGAGCGGCGGAGCGCCGCGGGGGAGCCGAGCATGGGTGCGTCCTTGCGAGGGTCAACGAGGTGCGGTCGCCCGCGGGGTCACGCCGCGGGGCGGTACGCGCGGGGCCGGACGCCCGCCGCGGGCGCCGCCGCGGCCCGCGGCCGCGCGACCAGGACCGTCTGGTAGCCGAGCAGCCCGGGGGCGGCCCACGTCGCCAGCGCGAGCAGGCGGTTCGTGACGACCATCAGCGGGTTCTTCGGGTCGAGCCCGAACGCCAGTTCCAGCGGCATCACCGTCGCCCGCTGCTCGGTCACCTCGTACCCCGCGCCCTCGAGCAACTGCCGGGCGGTCTTGCGGGTGAAGAACCGCAGGTGGGTGCGGTCCAGGATGCCCCGCGGGCGGTACTCGAACCGGCCGAACAGCAGCCCGAGCCGGACCGTCACGTTCGCGACGTTCGGGACCGACACGATCACCCGGCCGTGCGGCTTGCAGTACCGCTTGCAGTCCTCGAGCATCCGCTCCGGGGACCGCAGGTGCTCGAGGACGTCCTGGAGCAGCACGAGGTCGAACGCCCGGTCCCCGAGCGCCCGCTCCGCGCCGGCGAGGCCGCCGTCGAGGTCGGCCGAGACGTACAGGTCCATCGCGCCGGCGCGGGCCGCGGATTCGAGCAGGTCGATGCCGACGACCCGGTTCCCGTTCCGGGCGACGAGGGCCGCGAAGTGCCCCTCGCCGCACCCGACGTCGAGGATCTCGTGCCCGGTGCCCGCGAGCCGCCGGAAGTAGTCGTGGCTCGAGAACCGCGACTCCTTGAGCGGGTAGTGCGGGGCGAGTTCGGCGTACTCGGGGGCCGCGCTCCGGCCCGACAGCGTGGCCCGGTACCGCCGCACCGCCGTGAACACGGCCCGCGCGTATCGGAACCCGGTCACGGGGCCGAGCCCGCTGCCGGGGTGCGCCGGGACCGGCACCTCGCGGAGCCGGAGCCCCTGGTGCCGGAGCTTGATGATGAGCTGCGTCTCGAAGTGGGCGTCGTGCGCCGCGTGCGAGAAGTCGAGCCCCGCGAGCGCGTGCAGGCTGTACGCCCGGTACCCCGAGTGGAACTCGGTCAGGGACGTGCCGAGGAAGTAGTTGGCGTACCTCGTCAGCACCCGGTTCCCGAGGGACTTGTCCAGCGGCACCCCGCCACGGTCGGGCGCCACCCGCGACCCGAACACCGCGTCGGCCTCGCCGCTCACGATGGGCGCGTACAGGTCGGCCAGCACCTCGGGCGCGTGCCGCCCGTCGCCGCGGAGCACCACGACCACGTCGAACCCGCGGTCGGCGAAGTACCGGTACCCGCGCATCTGGTCGCCGCCGGACCCGAGGTGCTTCGCGCCGCGGACGACGGTGAGCTTCTCGGCCCCGAAGATCGCCCGGAACCCGTCGGCCTGTCCGGTGGCCGCGTCGTCGAAGACGGCGACCTCCTCGATGTTCTCCCACACGTCCTTGGGGACGCGCTTGAGCGCGGCCGAGAGGGCGGCTGCGGTGCCGTAGGCGACGACCAGGACGCCGATCCGCTTTCCCTCGCAGTCGGCCAGCGCCGGCGGGCGGACGACGGCAAGTGGGGTGCGGGCCGGCTTCTCGCGGCGGAGCGCCCGGGTCGCCACGAGCAGGCCCAGCGCGGCGACCGCGGCCGCGGCGGCGAAATAGGCGATCGGCTCCACAACCCCCCCGTTCACACAACCGTCCGGGCACCGGTACTCGCGTCGGAAGAACCCTTACACTGCCCAGAAAACGGACACAAGACCAACCGCGGGGCCGGGGGGGAGTGGGGAAGTGGGGCAGGTGCTGGAATCGGATCCGGCGCACTCCGTGTGCCGCTCCGAGCGCGCGACCGAGGAACCGTTCACGGAGTGTGCCTGGGACCACTGCGTCACCGCGCCCCGTACAGCGCCGGCGGGAACACCTCGACCCGGAGCCGCCGTTGAACGACTTCGAGCACGATCTCGGTCACGCCCTCCTCGGGCACGCACACGAACTCGCCGTCGGCGTGGACGCACAGCGGCGACTCGCTGTGGACCTCGATGCGGCTCGCGCGGCCCAGCGCGATGAGCCGGTGGTTCTCGGGGAGCCGGCCCGCGGCCATCGCCGGGAGGTAGCGGAGCAAGTGGCCGCGGCGCAGACGGGTGGCGTGCATGTAGTCGAACGCGCCGTCGTCGAGCCGCGCCGCCGGCCGCAGCGGGAAGTTGCCCTCGCGCTGTGCGTTCAAGACAGACAGCGCGAGCGTCGGCGTCACCACTTCGCGGCCGTCGAACCGCACGGTCATTGTCGGCGTCGCGAAGTGCCGCACCATCGCCTTGAGGAACGCGAGGGCGTACAGCGGCATCCCGGCGAGCCAGTGCGTCTTGCGGGCCTCGACCGTGACCATCCCGTTGAACCCGACGCCCAGACAGCACACCATGAACCGCTCGCGGCCGGCCGCCGTCACGCGGCCCACGTCCACGTCCATCACCTCGGTGGGTAGCCGCTCGCCGCGGCGCTCCCACCACACGTCCATGCCGAGCGAGTAGGCGTAGTCGTTCGCCGAGCCGATGGGCCACACGGCGAACACGGTGTCGCGGCGGCCGCTCTGCAAGACGCCGTTTGCGACCTCGTGAACGGTACCGTCGCCGCCGGCCGCGACAACCCGCGCGAACCCCTCGGTCGCGGCGTCGCGCGCCAGCTCGACCGCGTGACCGGGCTCGCGCGACGGCCGCACCTCGACCTCGCCGCCGAGCGAGGCGCGGACCCCGGCGAGCAGCTTTTCGGCCCTCCCGCGGCCGGCCGCCGGGTTGTAAATCACACACGTGGCGGCGGGCATGGGTCTCTCGGGGTTGCGGCGATGGTGACGCTCCGGCCGATGGTGGAGGCTGACATACCGGCGGCGGTCGCGCTGTGGCAAGTGGTCGAGGGAATGTGCCTGCGCGGCGCGGACAGCCCGCCGGCCCTCGCCCGCTACCTGCGGCGCAACCCGGGGTGCAGCTTCGTGGCCGTCACGGCGACCGGGGAACTTGCGGGCGCGTGCCTCGCGGGGCACGACGGCCGCCGCGGGTACTTGCACCACCTCGCGGTTTCGCCGGCGCTCCGCAAGCAGGGCACCGGCCGCCGGTTGGTCGAGCACTGCCTGGCGGCGCTCAAGAACGAGGGGATGGACAAGGTGAACTTCTGGGTGACGGCGGGCAACGCGGACGGGATGGCGTTCTGGAATCGCGTCGGCGGGCGCGAACGCACCGACCTCGTGGTGGTGTCCATCGCGCTGACCGACGACCCGAACGCATGACACGGCGAGCCGGGAGCGTGAGCGACCGGAGTTTGCGCTCTCTGCTGACGTTCTCTTGGCACACGCCAAATGCGGCTGGCGGGCCGCCACGGAGGGCGGCCCCTACCAGAAGGTTCGCGTTTGGTTTGTAGGGGCCGCCCTCCGTGGCGGCCCGCGTGAGGCGCACGACTCAAAGCCGCAGAGTTTGCACAATGAACGGCCTGCTCGTACTCGACAAGCCCGGCGGGATGACCTCGCGGGACGCGGTGAACCGCGTGCAGAAGTGGTTCCCGCGGAAGACCAAGATCGGCCACACCGGCACGCTCGACCCGCTCGCGACGGGGGTGCTGGTCGTGTGCATCGGGGCCGCGACGCGCCTCGCGGACTACGTCCAGGCCATGGGGAAGAGCTACGCTTCCCGCTTCCGCCTCGGGGCGACCAGCACCTCCGACGACGCCGATGGCGAGGTGACCGAGACGCCCGCTGCGGTGCCGCCGACGCGCGAGGAACTCGAAGACGCGCTCGCGGCGCTCGTCGGGACAATCGAGCAGGTGCCCCCGGCCGTTTCGGCGCTGAAGGTGGGCGGCCGCCGCGCCCACGCCCTCGCGCGCCAGGGCCGCGACGTCGAACTCGCCGCCCGGCCGGTGCGCGTCGACGCGATCCGCCTGACGCACTATAAGTGGCCGTTCGCGGACGTTGAGATCGATTGCGGGAAGGGGACGTACATCCGCTCGATCGCCCGCGACGCGGGCTCGCAGCTCGGCGTCGGCGGCATGGTCGAGACGCTCCGACGCACCCGCGTCGGGCCGTACACCGCGGAGCAGGGGATCGGCCTCGATCGCGGCGCGGCGGGCCTGAAACTACTGCCGATGCTGAGCGTCCTCGACGGCCTCCCGCAAGTGCGCCTCGGGGCGGCCGAGGTCGTGCGATTGCGGCAGGGCCAGCGCGTCGGCTTCCTGGCGGGTGTCGGGGAGCCCCCCGAGGGGGCCGAGGTCGCGGTGCTGGACGAGTCCGGTGAACTGATCGCGATCGGCCGTGCGGAGGGCGGGCTCGTTAAACCGGAGTGCGTGTTGGCTCACGCTGTGCCGGGGTGACACTCATCCCACGGAGTGCTGCATTTCCCAGAGCGCGAGGCGGCGGAGTTCCGGGTCGGACGCAAAGTGCTCCCGAATCAGCGCCTCGGGGTCGGGGGCCAACTCTCGCACCACCGCCAGAGCTGTGTGGAGTTCCCCGACGCCCTTCGAGAGTTGGTGGCCGATCGCGTCCAGGAGCGCGGGAAGCGCCGGCTCGGCTGCGGCCCCGTAGGCCTTTGCGACCCGTGCGAGCGGGCCCGCGTCGGCCGGATGCGAGCGGAGGAGGCTGATGATTTCTGGGACGACGAGGGCCGCGTCGGCCCCGATGGCGGCGAGTGCCGGGAGCGCCGCCGACCAAACGGGGCTCTCGGTCTGAACCAGGTCGAGGAGGTGCGGGACGGCGGCCGTCGCGTCCGCCCCGAACGCGCCAAGAGTCCGGGCGGCCTCGAACTGCACCGCCCCGTCGCGGTCGCGGAGGCAGCGGCACACGGCCGCGATCACCTCCCGTCCGGTCGCTCCCGCCAGGGGCACGTCCCAGAGCGCCCCGAGCCGGAACGTGGCGCTCGTGTGCGCCAGCCCTTCGAGGACGGCGGCCGCTGTTGGCGGCGCAGGTGGCCCGTGATCCTCGTCGGGTTGGAACAGGCTGTCGCGGGTCTTCCGGAGGTAGCGAACGCCCTTGTCCATCGCGCCCCGCGCGTCCGGGCGGAGGTGCCTCGCCCAGGCCGGGCTCGTCTCGCGCCGGACGTATGCGAACACCCCGAAGGCGTACCCGAACGCCGCGGCCGAGAGGTAGCCCTGCCGGCCGACCGACCAGCCCGAGAGGTTCCCGTCCGTCCACGACGACTCGTGCAGGGTCGCGTTGGCGTTGAACACCCCGACGCCGAGGAACACGGTGAGGAGGTCAGTGACCTGCTCGTGGTCGGCGGTGCCTTCGGAGAGGTGGTTGCCGCCGAGGAGGATCTCGTGCCCGACCTCGTGGGCCAGGGTCGCGATCAGCGCCATCGGGTTTGCGAGTTGCGAGGCCGCGACGAACACGTTCGCCCGAGCCCGCCGGACCGGCGTCCGCGACCGTTCGCCCCGCTGGTACCACCCCGCCGCCCCCGGCATCGCCCCGTCCGGGAGGACGGTCAGTGTGAGTGTCGCGGGGTCGACCCGCATGTACCGGCACACCCGATCGAAGCACTGCCTCGCGCTGGCTTCGTCGGCCCCATAGTTGTCGGGGAAGAACGCATCGGTCGGGAGCACGACCGGGGCGTCGCGCATGCGGTCGATGCCGAGGCGGCCCGCCAGCCAGCGCATGCGCCGCTCGATCCAGGCTTTTTCGGCCGTACCCAGCGGGCACGTCGGGGCGAACAGACCGAACACCGGGCACCTCCAGACGCGCGTGAACCACCGGTCTGCTCGTCACGCCGTCTGCAAGTCCCTGAGGTTCTCCTCGAGCGCGGCGATCTGCTTCTCGGTGTCGGCGACGAGTTCGCGCTGCTGCTGCACCACTTCCGGCGGCGCGCCGGCCACGAACTTCTCGTTCGAGAGCTTCGCCCTCGTGCCGTCGAGCGACTTGCGCTTGTCGGCGATCTGCTTCTCGAGCCGCTTCATCTCGGCCCCGGGGTCGATCAGCCCGACGAGCGACACGTGGGCCTCGAACTCGGGCCGCACGATGCCGCCGGCCTGCTTCGGCTTCGCCACGCCCGGCCCGGCGGTGAACGTCGCGATCCCCGCGAGCGGCCCGATGAACGCCGCCAGCGCGTTGAAGTCCGCGGCCACGGCGTCGGCGCACTTCACGGTCACGTCGAGCTTCGTCTTGTCGTCCACCTGGTAGCGGTTCCGCACCTCGCGGACGCTCCGCACGAGGTCCTGCATGCGGGCGAACCGGGCCTCCACCGGGGCGTCGATCCACGCCTCGGGGTACGTCGGCCACTTGGCGATGACCACGCTCTCCTCGGCCTGAGCGGGCGACGGCAGGCCGCGAACCGGGGCCACCTCGCCGAGCGCGTGCCACAGCGACTCGGCCACGAACGGCATCACCGGTTGCACGAGCCGCAGGATGCCGTCGAGCACACCGGTGAGCACCCGCTGCGCCGGCCCTCGGGTCGCGGGGACTTTCAGCCGGCCCTTCGACATCTCGATGTACCAGTCGCAGAACTCGCTCCACACGAAGTCGTACACGAGTCGGGCCACGTCGCTGAACCGGTAGGCTTCGAGTGCGGCGGTCACGGCCTTCGTGGTGGTGGCGAGCCGCGACAGGAGCCAGCGGTCCTCGGTCGGCAGCGCCGCCACGTCCACGGGGCCGGGCGTGTACCCGTCGAGGTTCATGAGCATGAACCGCGTCGCGTTCCACATCTTGTTCGCGAAGTTGCGGCCCTGCTCGAACCGATCGGACGCCTGCTTCGCGGTCGGCCGCTCGGTGTCCTCCACCGGCCACGGGCCGCCCGGCCGGAACTCCTTCTTGCACTTCGGGCACGCGAGCTTCTTCGTGCGGAGCCCCAGGTGCTCCTGCTTCTGCGGGATCAACTCGCCGCAGTGTGGGCACTGGTTCGACACCGGGAGCTTGCTGTCCTGCGTTTCGCCGGCGATGGACGTCACGTAGTACCGCAGCGCGTCGGTCCCGTAGGTGTCGATGATGTCGAGCGGGTCCACCCCGTTGCCCTTGGTCTTGCTCATCGTCTCGCCGAAGCCGTCGAGCACCTTCGGCGTGATGTAGACGTGGTGGAACGGGATCTCGTTCAGGTTGTAGAGCCCGGTGAGCACCATCCGCGCCACCCACAGCGTGATGATGTCGCGGCTCGTCACGAGCGTGCTGGTCGGGTAGTAGGAGCGCAGCGCGTCCCAGTCCGGGGCCTCGCGCCCCGGGTTCGCCTCGGGCAGCGACGGGCCGGGCCAGCCGAGCGTGCTGTGCGGCCACAGCGCCGACGAGAACCACGTGTCGAGCACGTCGTCGGACTGCGCGAACCCGTCGGCCGTCAGCGCGGCGATCAGGTCTTGATCGTCGTGGGCCAGACAGATGTGGACGGTCCGCGTCTCGTCCTGCGCGGTCCAGGCCACGTGCGGGATCGACGCCCACGTCCCCGCTTCCAGAGCGAGCGTGTCCTCGAACGTCTTCTGGTCGGCGAACGTGCGGCTCCACACGGCGATGCGGTGCCCCCACCAGAGCTGGCGGCTGATGCACCAGTCGCGCTTCTCGCCGAGCCAGTCGAGGTACGAGGTCGCGTACCGCTCGGGGAAGAACTTCACGCGGCCGTCGGTCACCGCGTCCATCGCCATCTGCGCGAGACCGGGCTTGCCGTCGTTCCGGTCGGCCATCTTCACGAACCACTGGTCCGACAGGTACGGCTCGATCGGGGTCTTGCTCCGGTCGCTGATCTTGAGCGGCACCTCGCGGTCTTCCTTCCCCACGTAGAGCCCGAGGTCCTCCATCTTCTTGGTCACGGCCTCGCGGGCCTTGTACCGGTCGAGCCCCTTGTACTCGCCGCCGGCGTCGTTGATGGTGCCGTCCGGGTTCAGGATGTTGATGATCCCGATCTCGGGGTGCCGCTGGTAGCAGGCGTAGTCGTTCGGGTCGTGCGCCGGCGTCACCTTCACGCACCCGGTGCCGAGCGCCGGGTCGGCGAGTTGGCCGTCGGCGATGATCGGGATCTTGCGGCCGGTGTGCGGCTGCGTCACGAGCTTGCCGATCAGTGCCTTGTACCGCTCGTCGCTCGGGTGGACGCACACCGCGGTGTCGCCGAGCATCGTCTCGGGCCGGGTGGTGCTGAACGAGATGAACTCGGGTTCTCCGGTCGCTGGCGCTCCCGGCTCGCCAAGAACCTGGTACTTGAACGTCCAGAACCCGCTCTTGGTCGGCACCGTGTCGGTCTCGTCGTCGGCCACCGACGTTTGCAGGTGCGTGTCCCAGTTCACGAGCCGCTTGCCGCGGTAAATGTACCCGTCGCGGAACATCTTGAAGAAGGTCTCTCGCACGGCCCGCGCGCACACCGGGTCGAGCGTGAACCGCGTGCGCTTCCAGTCGCAGCTCGCGCCAATCTCGCGGAGCTGGCCGAGGATGCGGGCCTCGTACTGGTCCTTCCACTGCCAGATGCGCTTCACGAGCTCGTCGCGGCCGAGGTCGTGGCGGGTCTTCTTCTCCTGCTGGAGGAGTTGCCGCTCGACCACCGCCTGCGTGGCGATGCCGGCGTGGTCGGTGCCGGGCATCCACAGCGCGTTGTAACCCTGCATCCGCCGCCAGCGGATCAGCACGTCCTGCAGGGTGTTGTTGAGCGCGTGCCCCATGTGCAGCGCGCCGGTCACGTTCGGCGGGGGGATGACGATCGTGTACGGCTTCTTCGCCGGGTCCGGCTCGCTGTGGAAGTACCCCTTCTGCTCCCAGAAGGTGAGCCACTTCTCCTGTGCGGCCTTGGGGTCGTACGCCTTCGGGAGTTCGGTCGCCATGTGTATCGGTCGGGTTGGTGGTGGTCAGTTCGTGGTGTCGCCGCGGAGCCGCTTCAACTCGACTTCGAGGTCGGCGAGCTTGCGGGCGGCTGCATCGGCCCGAGCCTTCTCGGCATCGGCGCGGGCCTTCT
The DNA here is from genome assembly GCF_051859125.1 of Gemmata sp. NCBI lineage: Bacteria > Pseudomonadati > Planctomycetota > Planctomycetia > Gemmatales > Gemmataceae > Gemmata > Gemmata sp. The sequence goes on along the minus strand of NZ_JBHYGG010000094.1, from coordinate 2,599 downwards.
CGGCAGCGAGGCTCTTGCGAAGTTCGGTGTCGTCCTCGATCCGCTGCCCGTCCGGGGTGTAGCACACCACGCGGTTGCCCTCGGACCTGAGGAACACCTCAACGACTTCCAGCCACACACGGCCGTCGGGCTCGGGCGGTAGCGGTTCGTACTCGGTCGGCCCGGCCTGGAACGCCGTGATCCCGCTCGGCCGCTTCCCGCCGCCGTAGGGGAGGTCGATCAGCACGAAGAGCGGGACGCCGGCCCGGTAGAACAGGTTCGGCTTGTCGGTCAGATCCTTCCGCCGCGTCGTGGGCGACGTGATCTCGACGACGATCAGCGGGCGGGCGCCCATCTTCTTGACGGGAAACACGGCCCGGTTCCGGTCCCACTCACGGGCCTCCCCGTTGAACACGATCACGTCCGGGCCGAGGATCCGCAGCCCCGGGACCTCGAAATCGACCATGTGGTCGCCGAGCACCCGCAGCCCTTCGCGGCCCGCGATCCGTTCGCGGAAGACCGCGACCAGGTACCGGAGGTCGTCGATGTGGGCTTCGTTGTTCACGACGAAGTCCGCCTCTTGTGGGTAGAGGAGATCTTCCTCCGTCAGCGGCACCCGCCACTCCGGGTCGCCGTCCGGCGTGTACCGCCAGCCGAGCGCGAACGGGTCGTCCGCCGTCGGCACCGGCGGCGGCACCGCCATCTCCAGGTCGAGCTTCACGCCGTGCCCCCCTTGGTGGCCTCCTCGTCCTTGAACAGTTTGTACTCAATCGAGTCCACCAGTGCGAGCCAGCTTGCCTCGACGATGTTCTCGCTCACGCCGACGGTGCCCCACACGTCGGCGGTGTCGCGGGACTCGATCACCACCCGCACCCGGGCCGCGGTCCCCGCGCGGGCGTTCACCACCCGCACCTTGTAGTCGACCAGCTTCATCTCCTCGAGTTGCGGGAAGAACGGGACCAGGGCCTTGCGGAGCGCGCCGTCGAGCGCGTTCACCGGGCCGTCGCCCTCGCTCACCGTGTGCTCGACGCTCCCCCCGACCCGGACCTTCACCGACGCCTCGGTCGTGGCCGTGCCGTCGGCCCCGGCCTCGATGTTGGCCCGGTACGCGACCCGCTCGAACCACGGTCGGTACAGCCCCGCGGCCTTCTTCACCAGGATGTCGAACGACGCCTCGGCCGCCTCGAACTCGTACCCCGCGTTCTCGAGGTCCTGCACCGCGGTGAGGATCTTCGCCATCAGCGCCTTGTCGTGGCTCACCTGGTACTTCGTCGTCTTCGTCAGGATCGTGGACTGCCCCGACAGCTCCGACACCAGGATGCGGCGCTCGTTGCCGACCTGCTCCGGGCGGATGTGCTCGTAGGTCGTCGGGTCCTTGGCGACCGCGTGCGTGTGCATCCCGCCCTTGTGGGCGAACGCGCTCTGCCCCACGAACGGCTGCCCGGGGCGGAAGTTCATGTTCGCCAGCTCGTACACGTACCGCGACGCCTCCGTGAGCCGCCCGAGGCTCTCGGGCTTCAGCACCTCGTACCCGTACTTCAGGCCGAGGTTGGCGATCACGCTGACGAGGTCGGCGTTCCCGCACCGCTCGCCGAGGCCGTTCATCGTGCCCTGCACCTGGGTCGCCCCGCCGCGGACCGCGGCCAGCGAGTTCGCCACCGCCAGCTCGCAGTCGTTGTGGCAGTGGATGCCGATCCCGCACGCGACCGCGCCCCGCGCCGCGGCGACCACCTCCGCGACCCGCTCGGGCATCGTGCCGCCGTTGGTGTCGCACAGGATCACCACGCTCGCCCCGGCGTCCGCGGCCGCCTGGAGCGTCTGGAGCGCGTAGGCCGGGTTGGACCGGTAGCCGTCGAAGAAGTGCTCGGCGTCGTAGAACACCTCGCGGCCCTGCGAGCGGCAGAAGCCGACCGAGTCGGCGATCATCTTCAGGTTCTCGTCGAGCGACGTGCCGAGCACGTTGGTGACGTGGAAGTCCCACGTCTTGCCCACGATGGTGACCACGGGCGTCTGCGCGTCGAGCAGCGCCTTCAGGCACGTGTCGGTCTCGGGCGGGCTGTTCTTCCGCCGCGTCATGCCGAACGCGCACACTTTCGCGTGCCTGAGCGGCAGGTCGCGGACCGCCTGGAAGTACTCGAAGTCCTTGGGGTTCGACAGCGGGTACCCGCCCTCGACGTAGTCCACGCCCAGGTCGTCGAGGCGGCGGGTGAGCAGCAGCTTGTCTTGCAGGGAGAAGTTCACGCCCTCGCCCTGGCTGCCGTCCCGCAGGGTGGTGTCGTAGATGGAGACGCGGCTCATGGAATCCCGTTCGGTGGTGTGTGGGAGAGGGGCACGAAAAAACCCCGGAGCGGGGGCTCCGGGGTCGGCCAGGTATCACGTCACCCTGCGACCCCGATCACCCGCTGGTAACCGCCACAACGGCGGTGCGCACTCCCTGCGCGGCGGTAATCGCGGTGCGGACCGGGGCGTTTGCGTCGAACGGATTCACGGCGGTGTCCTGCGTGCGGCTCGGGAGAATCTTACGGCGGGCTCTGCGTTCGTCAACGGACGCGCCGCGCGAGCGGGTTTGGGCGAACCCTGAGCGCCAGCGAGGGGGTGCGCCTCACCCCCTCGCTGGCGC
>NZ_JBHYGG010000093.1:0-13473 GCF_051859125.1 Gemmata sp. | reverse complement strand
CGCCACGGAGGGCGGCCCCTACAAGACACTGGTCTGTAGGGGCCGCCCTCCGAGGCGGCCCGCGTGAGGCGAACGATCCCGACCGAGTGTCTGGCTTTCCTATTCGGATTTCGTGCTTCGGATTTCGTGCTTTTGCGAAGCTGGGGGAACCCATGATCCGCCGCGTCGGGTGGCCGAGCGTGTTCTGCCTCGTCGCCGGGCTGGTGTTCGCCGGCCTCGGGTGGGTGACCTACGCCGCCCTCGGCGTCGAGCAGGCCCAGCGCGAGGCCGCGGCCCGCGCCGAACTCGGCAACAACCTCCGCGTCGCCCTGTGGCGGCTCGACGGCCGCATGCTCCCGGCGCTCGGCGTCGAGGACAGCCGCCCGTTCTACCACTACGACTCGGCCGACCCCGCCGGGAACTTCGGCCCCGCCGCGACCCCACTTCTGGCCGCCACCCTGCCGGACTGGATGCGGCTCCACTTCCAGCTCGACCCCAACAAGGGGTGGACGTCGAACCAGGCCCCGACCGACCCCGGCGAGTGCGCCCGGGTCAAGGAGGCGTGGGCCGAGCTCCCGCTGACCAACTTCGGCGGCCCCCGCGAGACCGCCCTCGCCGACCTGAACGCGAAGTTCCCCGCCCGCGCCACCTGCGACCTGTTCGCCGCGCGCGACCGGGCCATCCCGGCCGACTCACTCCCGTTCGCGGCCCCCCTGTTCACCGAGGTGAGCAACATTGACCCGGGCCAGGCGACCCCGGTGGCAGTCGTGCGGCCGCCCGAGTCCGCCCCCAAGCCCCCGCCCCCGGCCGACCCCGCGGCCCAGCAATCCCCGGACCCGACCGCCGACGTCTCCCGCGTCCTCGGGTTCGACTTGTGCCTGCGGCCCGCCGACGCGCAGCAACAGGAGACGCTCCAGCAGCGGATGAACGACGCGGAGGCCGCGGCGCAGAAGGCGCGGGCCGAGTCCAAGACCCCGCGCGGGGTGGGCCAGTCGAACGTGGCGGTGCGGGGGCAGCGGTCCGAGACCGACCCCGGGATGCTCGAGTACCTGAAGCGCGCCCAGTCGTTCGGGAAGGCCCTCGAAGAGGCCAAGAACGCCTACGACTCGCCCCGCAACCCGGTCCAGAACTACCAGAACGACTTGAAGTACCAGCAGCAGGTCGCGGGGAACAAACTCGACCTGTTCCCTCCGTTCAGCCTCGCCCCGCCGGTCGGCACCGCCGGGGCCGGCAAGAGCGCGCCCCCGGCCCCCGGTCCCGCCGCGCCGGCCGGCTCCCCTGCGGCCCCGGGCGTTCCGGCCCCGGGTGCGGGGGGCGGTACACCGACGGCCGGCGACAAGGAAGCGGTGGCGCGCGACGAATCGCTGCGGTTCCGCGCCGAGAAGCTCGAAGCGCTCGACCGGCTGAGCTTTGGGCTCCTGAAGTCGGCCCTCGCCGAGCAGGACCGCCGCGACCTGGCGAAGAAACTCGACGACGCCCGCGACGGCGCCGGGTGGAACTGGCTCGGCCGCGATCTGTACCGCACGCCACGCGAGAGCGCCGGCGATTCGAAGGCGACGGTGAAGCCGGGGCCGAACGGCGTCGCCGGCGAGGACCGGCCCCCGGCGCTCCCGCTCGTACTGCCCCCGGCCCCGCACGCGGTCCACCTCGGGTCGATGCGGCCGCAGTGGGTCACCGGCCCAGACGGCACCGAGGCGCTCATGCTGGTCCGCGCCGCCCGCCTGGAGTTCCGCACCCCGGGCGACACCCGGACAGTGTACCAGGGCGTCGTCATCGACTGGCCGAAGCTCGAGGCGAAGCTCAAGGACGAGGTCCGCGACCTGTTCCCGGACGCGCGGCTCGTCGCCGTCCGCGACCCCGAGGGGGTCTCGCCCGACCGGGCCATGACCGCCCTGCCCGTCCAGCTCGACACCGGCACCGCGGCCGGCCTCCCGCCGGCCGGGTGGACCCCGCTGCGGTTCGGGCTGGCGCTGGCGTGGGTCGCCGCACTCATCGCGGTCGGGGCGGTCGGGTTGGGCGGGTGGACGCTCATCGACCTCGCCGAGCGCCGCATCCGGTTCGTCTCCGCGGTCACCCACGAACTCCGCACCCCGCTCACGTCGCTTAGGCTGTACCTCGACCTGCTCGTCAGCGGGATGATCACCGACGAGGCGAAGCGGCAGGAGTACCTGAACACGCTCGCGACCGAGTCGGACCGGCTGCACCGGCTCATCGACAACGTGCTCGACTTCGCCAGGCTGGAGAGGCGGCGGAAGACCCGCGACGCGAAACCGGTGCGGGTGAGCGAACTGGTCGGCCAGCTCCAACAGACCTGGACCGACCGGCTCGCGCAGGACGGCCGCGAGCTGGTGGTGGTCTCGACGCTCCCGCCCGAGCGCGAGGTGTCGACCGAGGCCGCGATGGTGCAGCAGATCGTCGGGAACCTGATCGAGAACGCCCGGAAGTACTCCCGCGAGGCGGCCGACACGCGGATCTGGCTCTGGGCGAAGCCCGGGGCCGGCACGTCGGTGGTCCTCGAGGTCGAGGACCGCGGGCCGGGCGTACCGGCGGCCGAGCGGCGGGCCATCTTCAAGCCGTTCCGCCGCGGGGCGGCCGCCGAGGCGACCGGCGGCGCGGGCCTGGGCCTGGCGCTGGCGAAGTCGTGGGCGGGGGTGCTGGGCGGGCGGCTCGCGTACCGCCCGGCCGACGGCGGCACCGGCGCGTGCTTCCGGCTCGAACTGCCGGGGGCGTGAGGCGCGACCCGCGCCCCTCGTCGCATCCGCTCCTCGGTGCGACGAGGAGGTGCTGTGGTTCTCGCCCCCGGGACACTCCCGACGCGCCCCCACCCGCCCCCGCCCGCCCGGGGCGCCCGCCTTCTCTCATCTCGATCTCACGCCCAATCGACGGGAGAAGTGCGGTAAACTGGGGGTTGATTAAATCCCGCGGGGGGCGGCGCGATTGTCGTTGCTCGCCCGGTCGGTCCCCGGTATTCACCCGCTCAACGTCTGCGACCACTTTCGGCGGGACCGCGCGGCCCATTGGGGAACGGGCCGCGGCACCAGTCGCCGCCGATCGCTTGCAGTTTGGGGGACGTCCATGCGATTCCGTCTCGGCCTAGCGGCCTCCGCGTGCCTGCTCGCCGGCCCCGCGAGTTGGGCCTCCGCTCAGCAACCGATGCCCGCACCGGCGGTGCCCGGCACCGTCCTCGGGCCGCCCGGGGGCCAGCCCGCCGCCCCGGCCCTGCCGCCCGAGAAGACCGTGTCCGTCGCGTTCAAGTCCGCGACGTGGGACGCGGTCCTCGACTGGTTCGCCACCGAGAGCGGGCTCACGCCCATCTACGCCGTCAAGCCGACCGGCAGCGTCACCCTGCTCCCGCCCAAGGACCGCAAGTTCACGATGGGCGAGGTCATCGACCTGCTCAACGAGGCGATGATCCAGCAGAAGTTCATCCTGGTCCGCCGGCAGGTGTCGTTCACCATCCTGCCGTCCGACGAGAAGCTGGACCTGAGCCTGATCCCCCGCATCGAGCTGTCGGAGCTCCCGCGCCGCGGGAAGACCGAACTGGTGCAGGTGCTGATCCCGCTGAAGACGCTCAGCGTCGAGGACACCGCGCCCGAAGTGCAGAAGATGCTGACCCCGTTCGGGGCCGTGTCGATGCTGTCCAAGACGAACACGCTCGTGATCGTGGACACCGCCGGCAACACCAACCGCATCTACCTGACGCTCCAGGAGGTCGAACTCAAGCAGAACGAGGGCGACTTCCTCACGCACAAGTTCCTCTACAAGAAGGCCGCGGAGGTGGCCGAGGAGCTGAAGACGCTCCTCACCGACCGCGACACCACGGCCACCGTCGCGGGGGCCACGCCCGCGGCCCCCGCGTACGACCCGCGGTACGGCGGCCAGCCGTACTACGACCCCCGGGGCGGGTACGACCCGCGGAACCCGGGCCGCGGCGGGCCGACCGGCGGGGCCACCCCGGGCCGGGTGAAGTCCGTCTCGATCACCGTGGACGTGAAGGCCAACACGGTCACCATCACGGCCCCGCCCGACAAGATCGCACTGGCCAAGAAGATCATCGAGGACAAGGACAAGCCGGCGTACCCGAACCAGCCCCCGATCAAGTTCACCGAGCCCGAGATCCGCAAGTACGCGGTCCCGGTCGGCACGGCCGACGCGCTGTCAAAGGCGCTCCAGGCGGACGCCCCGGGGCTCCGCGTCGTCCCGCTCCCGGCCACCAACGAGATCATGGTGTTCGCCACGCCCGAGGAGCACTTCAACCTCCTCGCCAAGCTCAAGGGCACCATCGAGGGCGGCAACTCGACCCCCGAGACGGCGGTGGTCCCGCTGGCCGTGACCGAGCCGGCCGAGATGGCCGGGAAGCTCGCCAAGCTGTTCCCGAGTTCGGCCGCCGGCGGCGCGACCATCGAGGCCCAGGTCGGCGGCCAGCCCGGCATCATCGTGAAGGGGACGCCGGCCCAGATCGCCGAGATCCGCAAGGCCATCGAGGCCATCGAGGGCGTGAAGGCCGACGGGACCGGCTCGGGGTTCAACCCGAAGTCGCGGACCATCTTCATCCCCGAGGGCAGCACCTCGGTGCTGGCCGAGAAGATCCGGCAGGCCGTCGAGGGCATGGGCGTGCCGGCCCAGGTCATCGACCCGGCCAACCCGCTGCGGCCGGCCCCGGTCGCGCCGCTCGTGCCGCCGACGGGCACCCCGGCCCCGACCAACCTGCCGGGCAACCTGCAGCCCGCGATCCCGCAGCAGCCGGGCACCGCCCCGGCCCCGGGCGCGCCCAAGAAGGTGTCGGCCGGCGAGCTGCGCGAGGCGCTGCCGGGCCGCGACGTGCGGCTCGTCGCGGCCCAGGTCGCCGACCCGGAGAAGAAGGACCCGCGGGCGGTCACCATCGTCGTCCAGGGGAACAAGCTGATCGTCACCAGTGAGGACCCGAAGGTCCTCGACACGATCACGGCGCTCGTGCAGTACTACAAGCCCGGCGGCCAGCCGGTCGAGAACCTGTTCAAGGTGATCCGCCTGAAGAACGTGGCCGCCGAGGACGCGGCCCAGGAACTCACCGAGATCTTCAACGGCCCGCAGCAGCGGCAACAGCAGGGCGGCGGCCGGGGCGGTCAGGGCGGCGGCGGCGGCGGCGGGCTCCTCGGCGGCCTCCTCGGCGGGGGCGGGGGCGGCGGCGGACTGCTGGGCGGGCTGCTCGGTGGCGGGGGCGGCGCGGCGGCCACTCCGGCCGGGGTGAACCCGAACCGCATCCGCGTCGTCGCCGAGAAGAGCAGCAACTCGGTCGTCGTCATCAAGGCGACCCCGATCGACCTGCTCACCATCGAGCACCTGCTGTCCCGGTACATCGACGGCGGGCCGGGCGAGGACGCGATCACCCAGAAGACGTGGATCGTGAAGGTGAACGAGGCCGCGGCGTCCGAGGTCGCGGCGATCGTCGAGAAGGTGTACCGGTCGGCGCTCGCCAGCGGCTCGGCCGGGCAGAACACCGTGGCCGCGTTCCCGTTCCCGTTCGCCCCGCAGCAGCAGCAGCAGCAACAGAAGCCGCCCGCGCTGAGCATCAGCGTGGACGACCGGAGCAACTCGCTGATCCTGAACTGCACCGAGGCGCTGGCCCGCGAGGTCGCGTACCTCGTCGAGACGCTCGACAAGCAGTCCGTCGCCACGACCGAGGTGGTGCGGCTCGTGCAGCTCAAGGGGATCGACCCGGCCCTCGTGCAGCAGGCGGTGAACGCGATCCAGGGGATCAACCCGCAGCAGCAACAGCGCGGCGGGGTCGGCGGCCTCGGCGGCGGTCAGGGCAGCGGGCTCGGCGGCCTCGGCGGCGGGCTGGGCGGGTTGGGCGGCGGCCTGGGCGGGCTCGGCGGCGGCCTCGGTGGGTTCGGCGGCCAGGGCGGCGGCCCCCGCATCGGTGGCGGCGGGCTCGGCGGTGGCGGCGCGCGGCCCGGCGGTGCCGGCGGAGGTGGAACACGAGGCGGCGGCGGGGGAACCCGGGGCGGCGGCGGTCGCCAGGCGATGAACGACACGGAGGGCCACCGAAATTTTGACTACCGGGGCACGGACGCCCCTTCGGCCCCCGTCTCGAACACCCTGTACGACCCACTCCTCGATCCCGAGTTCGGTGCCGTCAGCAACCGGACCTACGACCTCCCGGGGCAACCCGGCGTCGCCCAGACCGGCGGGCAGGTGCCGGCCGGCGAGCAGCCCCCGGTGCCGAAGGCCGCGGGCCAGGCCGGCCGCGAGCAGCTCCCGGGGTCGCAGGCCCCGCGCGGCCCGGTCACCACGTACCCGCTCCCGGGCCTCGACACCGTCGTCGTGCGGGCCGAGAGTGCCGCGGACATGCAACTGATCCTCGACCTCATCGAGGTGCTCCGCGGGTTCTCCAAGGGCGCGCAGCCGCGGCTCGAAGTGGTGCCGCTCGAGTACGCCGACTGCAACAACGTCGCCGACTTCCTCACCACCCTGTTCTCGCGGGTCATCACCGCCGGGCCGGGCGGCAACTACCTCCAGCAGCCCGGCACGCAGCCCGGCGGCGTCGGCGGGCTCGGCGGCATCGGCGGCCTGGGCGCGCTCGGGGGCAACCAGGTGCAGAACCGCGGCGTGTACTTCCTGGCCTTGCCGCGGTTCAACGCGGTGCTCGTGGCCGCGCCCGAGGCCCGGTTCGGCGACGTGCTCAAGGAGATCCGCCGGATCGACCAGCCGAACAACGTGCTGCCCCGCGCGTTCCGGCTGAAGCGGGCGTCGGCCCAGATCATCGCCCAACAGATCCAGAACTTCTGGGCGTCGCGGTTCCCGGGCGAGTCGACGCAGCGGAACCAGTTCCGCGTCACGTTCGACTCGGCGAGCAACACGGTATACGTCCAGGCCGGCGGGGCCGACCTCGCGGACGTCGAGGCGCTCATCAAGGACTGGGACACGACCGAGTCCAGTGCGATCAACGACGTGCGGATCTTCAAGCTCCGCAACGCGATCGCCAGCGAACTGGCGCAGGTCATCAGCAACGCGCTGACGGCGAACATCGTTAGCCCGCTGACGCAGGCCCAGTTCACGAACCCGCAGGCCCAGGCGGCCGGCGGCACGAGCCAACTCGGGGGGGTCGGCGGCCCCGGCCAGGGCGCGCTCGGCGGGGCCCTCGGTGGGGCGCTCGGCGGCGGCCCCGCGGGGGCCCTGGGCGGCGCGCTGGGCGGGGCGCTCGGCGGCGGCGGCCTGGGCGGCGGCCTCGGTGGCGGGGGCGGCCTCGGCGGGGGCGGTCTCGGCGGCCAGGGCGGCGCGCTCGGGAACACCCAGGTGCAGACGCTCATCCCGACCGTCGGCACCGGGTCGAGCGGGGGCCTCGTGACCAAGTCGAACACGCTCCGGTACTACTCCGCCCGCGACGGGCAGGTGGTCGAGTCCGGCCTGCTGGCCGACGTCCACCTGGTCCCGAACGTGCGGACCAACTCGATCATCGTGGCCGCGCCCGAGAAGACGATGCGGCTGATCGAGAAGCTCATCGAGAACCTGGACACGACGGCCGCGGCCGTGTCGGTCATCAACGTGTTCGAGCTGAAGCGGGCCGACGCGAACCTGACCGCCACCCTCCTCCGCCAACTGTTCACCGGCCAGACGACCGGCGGCGGCGCGGCCGGCGGGCTGGGCGGCGGGCTCGGCGGCGGCGGGGCGGGCGGGCTCGGCGGCGGGGGCGGGGTCAACGCCCAGGGCGTCCGCCCGCTGCTCACCCTGACCCCCGGCGACGTGGCCCCGGGCGCGAGCCTCATCGACCTGCGGCTGTCGGTGGACGACCGCACGAACACGATCATCGTGGCCGGGTCGTCCAACGACCTGGAGACGATCCGGGCCATCATCGCGCGGCTCGAAACGTCCGACACGCCGCAGCGGTACAACGAGGTGTACAAGCTCCGCAACGCGGCCGCGGCCGACGTCGCCAACACGATCCAGACGTTCGTCACCAACTCGCTGAACGTGCTGAGCGGGGCCAACTTCCTGACCGCGTACCAGAACCTCCAGCGGCAGGTGGTGGTCGTGGCCGAGCCGGTCAGCAACACCGTGCTCATCAGCGCCACCCCGCAGTACTTCAACGAGATCAAGCGGCTCATCGAGAAGATCGACGCGCAGCCGCCGCAGGTGGTGATCCAGGTGATGATCGCCGAGGTGCAGTTGAACAACGCCGAGGAGTTCGGCGTGGAGTTCGGCATCCAGAGTCCGGTCCTGTTCGCCCGCGGGGTGCTGCCCACGGCGACCACGACCAACGGCGTGACGAACGCGGCCCTCCCGGGGTACAACTTCGTGACGACCGCGCCGCTCGGGAACAGCACCCTGGCGCAGTCGCCCACGGTCGGGTTCCAGGGCCTGTCGCAGCTCGGCGTCGGCCGGGTCGGCACGCAGGGGTTCGGCGGGTTCGTGTTCTCCGCGTCCAGCGACTCGCTCAACGTGCTGGTCCGGGCACTCTCGGCCCAGAGCCGGGTGGACATCCTGAGCCGCCCGCAGGTGCAGGTGGCCGACAACCAGACCGGGTACGTCCAGGTCGGGGCCAACTTCCCGTACCTCAGCGCGAGCACCCTGACCGGGGTGGGCACGGCGCAGCAGTCGATCGAGTACCAGCCGATCGGCGTGACCATGCGGGTGACCCCGCGGGTGAACCCGGACGGCAAGGTGCTCATGCGGGTCGAGCCGCAGGTGGCCAGCGTCAGCCCGACCCCGGTGAACCTGGGCAACGGGATCAACGCCCCGGCGTTCAACGTGCAGACCGTGCAGACCACGGTCCTCGCGTCGGACGGCGAGACCATCGTGCTCGGCGGCCTGCTCAGCAAGCAGGACCAGCGGGTCGAGAACGGGTACCCGTTCTTCAAGGACCTGCCCTACGTCGGGGCGCTGTTCCGGTACCGCACGCGGCAGACCCAGCGGCGCGAGGTGCTCATCATCATGACCCCGCACATCGTCCGCAGCGAGGCCGACCAGGCCCGCATCCTGGCCGAGGAGGCGCAGCGGATGCACTGGTGCGTGCCGGACATCTCCCGGATGCAGGGCCACGGCATGGAGGTGATCGGGCCGGCGATGCAGGGCGCGCGGCCGGTGCCCACGAACATCACCCCGCCGGCCGGCGCGCCGACCTACGTGCCGGGGCCGTACTACTTCGGCGGCCCGGGCTCGCCCGACGGGGCCTACGGCCTCGGCAGCGCCCCGCTCCCGCCGGGCCTGCAGCCGAACCAGCCGCAGCCGGGCCTCGGCCAGCCGCAGCCGTTCAACCCCGGGGCCGTGCCGCAGCCCGGCACGGTGCCGGTGCCCGCCCCGGCGACGCCCGCGATCCCCGTGCCGCCGCCGGCCCCGCCGCAGCCGCAACAAGGGTACGGCGCGCAGCCGCAGGCGCTCCCGCTCCCGGGGGTGCCGGTGATGTCCGCGGCCCCGAACGTGACGCCGGCGAGTGCGACGTACCCGGCCGGGCCGCTGCCCCCGGGCACCGCGCCCGCGGCCCCGCCGCCGCAGGGCCGCAACTACCAGATGGTGATGCCCGACGGCCGGGTCGTGTACCCGACGGCGGTGGTGCCCGCGGCCCCACCCGTCTCGCCGACGGCGCACCGCGGGTTCGAGATGCGGGTGCCCGAGCCCGCGGCCGGTGCCGACGCGGGCCGGCCGACCGACGACAAGAAGCCTCGTGCCAAGGAGGGCGCGCAATGGGACGTGTTCAAGCCGTGATCGCGGCCGCCGCGCTGGTCTTTGGTCCGGGGTGCGCCGGGATGAACCCCTGGAAGAGTAAGCCCGAACTGGCGCGGTCCGGCGACGGGCTCCCGTCGGCCCCGCTGTCCTCGACGGTGCAACCGGAACTCGGCGGCCCGGTCGTGCAGGCGTCGGCCTTCTCCCCCGTCGGGGGGGCCGTCTCGACGTTCGCCAAGATGACCGGCAAGACGGTGGTCGCCGCGAAGGTGCCGGCCGCCGAGATCACGATCCTCTGGCGGAACAAGATCGACTACCTGCCCGACCCCACGCGCAACGGCGCGATGGGGGCGGGCCTCGCGGGGCAGTTGTTCCTGTTCGGGCCGGCGATGCAGTTCGCGCCGGCCGACGGGAAGCTCACGGTCGCGCTGTACGACGAGTCCCCGCGGCCGCAGGGCACCCCGCCGGCCGAGCCGCAGGTGTGGGAGTTCACCAAGGAGACGCTCAAGGGGCTGAAGACGCCCGACGAGCGGTTCGGGATGAGCTACGCGCTGTTCCTGCCGTGGCCGTCGTACCGCCCGGACGTGTCCCGGGTCCGGATCGCGGCCCGGTACGAGCCCGAGAGCGGCAACACGCTCTACCCGAAGGAGACCCGCGTCACCATCGACACGGGCACACTGGCCGACGGCGGGAACTGGTCGAATACGTCGGTCGTGCCCGGCGCGGCGGGGCAACCGGGCGGGTTCAACGCGCTGGGCGGGCCGCCGCCGGCCGCGGGGACCGGCCCGGGTCTCGGGGTGCTGACGTCTCCGGGGGCCGTCCCGGCCGCACCGCCCGCGGCGCTCCCGTCGGGGGTGCTCCAACCGACCCCAGCGAGCTACGGGAGCCTGGCCCCCGTTGGCGCGGGCACCCCGGCCGGCCTTCCGCCCGAGGCGCAGAATCTGCCGCCGATCGCCATCACTATCCCCCGCGGCCGGTAGCCGCGTGAGAAGTCAACGAGCCACGGGGACCGCCCCGTGGCTCGCTGCGTTTGTGGGGCCGTCACACTTCGTGCAGATCCCCGGCCCTTCCGAACCACGCAGCATCATTGAACCCGTGTGCCTCGCAGAACGCCGCGAGTCGGCGCAAGTACCCCACGGGTTCCACCTGAAGGTTCCAGACGAGTTTCCGCAGGCACACCGGGCACGGGTTCAGCGGCCGCGTGTCGCGCTCGTCGGCGTTGTTGCAGCCGTTCATCAGGCACCGGTTCGCGGTGCAGTGCAACAGGGTGAGAACGTGGGCGGTCTCGTGTACCGCAGTCATGAGCGTGCGGCGCAGGCACAGCCGGAACGCCTCGTCGCTCTTCGCGGGGTGGCCGTTGCGGTAGATCGACAGCACCGCGACGCGGCGGCGGAGGTCGGCCTGACCGTACACGAAGTTCCACCCGTCGCCCGCCCACAGGTCGCGGGGTGTGAACGCGAGGTACGCCAGGGCGTCGCCCGGCCGGTCCGGTTCAAGGACGTCGTGCAGGACGTACGGCGCGAGGAGTTGCCGGTCGCCCCACTCCGGGTGCTTCCGCTTTGCCGCGTTGGGGATCGCGACCGTCGGGCCCGTGCGGCGAACAATCACGGGAGCATCGAAGTACAGCGCCAGGAACTCGCGGGTCAGGTCGAGTACGACCCGTTGCGCGGCGTCGCACTCGCCGATCTCGCACAGATAGATCGTGTTCAATTTGGCGTCGCGCCGAACGGGGTTTCCCGCGAGGTACTGGGGGAACGTCTGCCCCTTCTCACGGTGCTCGGCGAGCCAGTCGCCGGGGCGCGGCCGTTCGAGCGGCTCGCCGAGCGGCCCAAGTCGGTCCTCGATCTCGGGGTAATCCTGTTCGTCCATCACGGCTCCTTCACCCGTCCCCCAGCAGCGCGTCGAGGAGCCAGCACCCGCGGGCGTGCGCCGCGGGCCGGTAGCAGTGGTCGAGGACGGCGGCACTGTCGCACCCCGCGTCCTGGAGCGCGTCGCCTAGGACGGGCATCAACTCGAAGGCGCGGTCCGTGGCGATCAACTGCGAGAGATCGACCACCGTGCGGGTCGCCCACGCGGACCGGACGGCGACCGGCGCGAACGGGTTGCCGAACACCTCGTTCAGCAGCGCCACCTGGTCGGCCGTGTTCACCAGGTACACCGGCGGGGCGAACCGGTCGCCGAGCCCGCGGTGCGCCCGGACGGCCGCGGCGACCAGCGCGTCGAGGAACACGGTCGGCCGCTGCTCTTCCGGCGCCCACCACACTCGCGTGACGGCCTGGAGCGCCGCGTGCGCGAACCGCCGCGCACGCACCCACCCCTCGCGGTCGGTCCCGCCGTCGGCCCGGCACTCCACAGTTGCAACCGCGTGCCGCGCGTCGTCGCTGGGGGCGTCCCAGCGGGTGCGAGCACACGCGCAGTAGTAGAGCCGCAACTTCCGCTCGACGTCCGGTGGCGTCAGGTGGAACACGGTCCGCGGGTCGGTCGCGAGCCGCACGACGCACCGGAGCATCGTGCTCGGGCACCCGCACAGCCAGTGCAGTTCAGTGGGGAGGGGGCGCAGCCGCACCGCGGGCGGGGGCGGGAGCGGCAGTTCGTGGGCGGGCCGCCGCTTCCGCTCGCGGCGGTGCCACACGCTTCGCAACGAACCGGACCGGCGGACGTGCCCCGTGAACACCGGAACCTCGGGTGCTGGGTGCCGAGACGCGGCCCGCCGTCGTGGCGCGACCGGAGGCGGGAGGGACGCGGCCGGCGGGCGGGAGGTTCACGGGCGGTTCCCTACAATTCTCGCATGACACCCGCCATTCTCGTGACCGGCCTCGTGAAGACGTACCCCGGCAGGCCGCCCGTCGAGGCGGTCCGCGGCCTCGACCTCGCCGTCAAGGTCGGCGAGTGCTTCGGGCTCCTCGGCCCGAACGGGGCCGGCAAGACGACCACGCTGGAGATCATCGAGGGGCTCCTCGACCCGACGGCCGGCGAGGTCGAGGTGCTCGGACTCAAGTGGGGCCGCGACGACACCGCGATCCGCCGCAAGATCGGCATCTCGCTCCAGGAGACCCGCCTGTCGGACAAGCTCACGGTCCGCGAGACGGTCGCGCTGTTCCGGTCCTTCTACCCGAGCGGGCCGACGCCCGACGAGGCGATCGCGAGCGTCGGCCTCGAGGAGAAGGCGCGGGCCTACGTCGACAAGCTCTCGGGCGGGCAGCGGCAGCGGCTCGCGGTCGCGACGGCGCTCGTCGGCGACCCGGAGGTGCTGTTCCTCGACGAGCCGACGACCGGCCTCGACCCGCAGTCGCGGCGGTCCCTGTGGGACCTGATCCGGTCGATCAAGGACCGCGGCCGCACCGTCGTCCTCACCACGCACTACATGGACGAGGCCGAGCGGCTGTGCGACCGGGTCGCGGTCGTGGACCACGGGCAGGTGCGGGCGCTCGGCACGCCCGCGGAGCTGATCGCGCACCTCGGCGGCGAGCACGTCATCGAACTGGAACTGGCCCCGGGGTCGCCGGCCCGGCCGACGGAGTCGGAGCTGAAGGCGCTGCCGACGGTGAAGTCGGCGAAGGCGGACGGGGACACGTTCCGGCTCACGGCCGCCGAGCCGCACCGGGCGTTGCCGGCGCTGCTCGACCTCACCCGCGGCACCGGGGCGAAGGTCGCGGGCCTCACCACCCGCACCGCGACTCTCGAAGACGTGTTCGTGACCCTGACCGGCCGCCACCTCCGCGACGACGCATGACCAGGAGTTTCAAGTTTCGAGTTCAAAGTTCAACGTTGGAAGCCCGACGCACTCGGAAGGTGTGAAGCCCGCGAAGATCGGCGCGAGGTGGTTGGCGGGCCGCCACGGAGGGCGGCCCC
>NZ_JBHYGG010000092.1:9139-13887 GCF_051859125.1 Gemmata sp. | reverse complement strand
TGAGCGCCAGCGAGGGGGTGAGGCGCACCCCCTCGCTGGCGCTCAGGGTTCGCCACGACCCACGCACCTCGCTCTTTCTCCCCGGCTTCGCGCTGTCACGCCGCCACAAAGTCTGTAGAGTTCACGACAACCCACTCGGAGACGTGCCATGCCCCCGGTCGCGGAGAAGCGCGGCGTCGCGTTCCATGCGTTCATGGTGCTGTTCACCATCTTCGGCATCCCGATCATCATCGTCCTGCCGTTCCTGCTTTCGGGCTTCATCGGCCGCTGGTGAGCCGCCCCGCCGCCCACGGGCGAGCGATGCCGGCCCACTTTGTGAAAAAGTTCACAAGCCCGGCTGGACTTCGCGTTTCGAGGGGTATAGATTAGTGAAAAGTTTCACAAGCCGGGGCTGACATGCCCGTGATCTTCCCGCGATCGCTCGATTTTCGCGTCCGCCAGCTCGGCGTCGGGCTGATCGCCGCCGTCGGCCTGTTGGTGACCGGGTTCTACTACTACGCCCTGCCGAGCTACACCCGCGTCGGGTACACCCCGGAGCAACCGGTGCCGTTCTCGCACCAGCTCCACGTCGGGCACCTCGGCATGGACTGCACGTACTGCCACCAGTCGGTGTTCGAGAGCCCGCACGCGAGCGTCCCCGCGGCGCAGACGTGCATGAACTGCCACAACCCGAAGAAGGCCAACGTGAAGGGGGCCAGCCCGCTCCTCGCCCCGGTGCGGAACAGCTACGACACCGGCGCGCCGGTCGAGTGGAAGCGGGTCCACAAGCTCCCCGAGTACGCGTACTTCAACCACGCGGTCCACGTCAACAAGGGCGTGTCGTGCGTCTCGTGCCACGGGCAGGTGAACGAGATGGCCGTGGTGTCGCACGACCAGACGCTGAGCATGGGCTGGTGCCTGAAGTGCCACAACGCCCCCGAGAAGTCGCTGCGGCCCGTGGGCGAGGTGACGAACCTGACCTGGGCACCGGACAAGGCGGCGGCCGAGGCCGACGGGGCCGCGATCAAGAAGGCCCTCGCGGTGAACCCGCCGATGAGTTGCCAGGCGTGCCACCGGTAGACGATTGGGCGAGCCGGGAGCGTGAGCGACCGGAGTGATTTCTTTCGGTGAGCTCCGGTCGCTCACGCTCCCGGCTCGCCAGGATAAGCCATGACCACCACCACCCACACCGCCGGCGCCCCGGAGTTCCCGGGCTACGTGAACGTCCGCGAGGGCGACGGCGTCGCCGAGTTCGCGGACGCCGACCCGGCCGCGGCCGCGCTCAACCGCCGCTCGTTCCTCGCGCTGTCGGCCGCGGCGCTCGGGGCCGCCACGCTCGCCGGGTGCCGCCGCCCGGACATCGAGATCCTGCCGTTCTCGGCCGTGCCCGACGAGCAGATCGGCCACAGCACCTCCGGCAAGCCGACGTTCTACGCCACCAGTATCCCGCGGGCCGGCGGCGCGCTCCCGGTGCTTGTGGAAAGCCACGACGGGCGGCCCACGAAGATCGAAGGGAACCCGCAGCACCCGGCGAGCGGCGGCGCGACCGATGCGTTCGCCCAAGCGACGGTCTTCGACCTGTACAGCCCCGACCGGGTGATGTCGGACAAGTACCCCGGCGTCATGGAGCGGGGCGCGCCGCGGCGCTGGGCCGACTTCGACCGCGCCGCCCGCACGCTCATCAAGCCGCAGGGCGAGGGGTTCTACGTCCTCACCGACCAGACCCCGTCGCCGGCGCTGCGGTTGATCCGCGAGCACATCAAGACGGCGCTGCCGAAGGCGTCGTGGCACACGTTCGAGCCGGTCGATCAGACCGAGGCGCTGGCGGGGGCCGAGATCGCGTTCGGGTCGAAGCTCGTCGCGAAGTACGACTTCGCGAAGATCGACCGCATCCTCGCGCTCGACAGCGACTTCCTCGGCACCGATGCCGACGCGGTCGAGAACGGCCGCGAGTTCGCGAAGCGCCGCAAGATCGAGAAACCACGCGACAAGATGAACCGGCTGTACGTCGTCGAATCGACGTACACCGTGACCGGCACGATGGCCGACCACCGGTTGCGGTTGCCGGCGTCGCAGATCGGTGCGTTCCTCCTCGCGGTGGTCCGGGAATTGAAGGCGACGCACGCCGCGAATCTCCACCACGCCACAACGCTGCCGAACCTGCCGGAACCGGGCACCACGTTCCCCGAGAAGTGGGTGAAGGCCGTCGCGAAAGACCTCGCCGAGCACCGGTTGAAGAGCGTCATCCTCGTCGGGCACCGCCAACCGGCCTGGGTTCACGCCCTCGCTCACGTAGTGAATGAAGCACTCTTCGCATCATCCCTCATTTCGTATGTGCCCGCGTTCCCGGAGCAGACCGGGAAGGGCATCGGCGAACTGACCCGCGACATGGCCGCGGGGAAGGTGGCGACGCTCCTGATTGTCGGCGGCAACCCGGCGCTGAACGCGCCGGCTGACGCCGACTTCAAGAATGCCCTCCAGAAAGTCGGCACCCGCATCCGCCTCGGGCTGTTCCACGACCAGACGTCGGAACTGTGCGACTGGCACCTGCCGATGGCGCACCCACTCGAAAGCTGGGGCGACACCGAGACCAGCGACGGCAGCCTTTGCTGCGTTCAGCCGCTGATCGCGCCGCTCAACGGCAACCGAAGCCCGGGGACCGCGGACACCGAGCCGCCGGCCCGCGGCGGCCGCACGGCGCTCGAAGTCCTCGCGCTGATGACGGCGTTCCCGAACCCGGCCGACGGCAAGGCGACCGGCTCGTTCTTCGCGGCGCAGAAAGCCGCCTACGCCGCGGTCCGCAAGGTGTTCTCGCAACGCTCCGGCATTCAGTCCGCGGACAAGGCGTTCGACACCGAGTTCAACCGCTACAAGCAACTCGGCTTCGTGAAAGGAGACCCCCAGCTCCAACACATCGCGAACTCGGTTCAGATCGGAACCGCTGTCGCGAGGTATCGCCCGACGCCGGCCCCGACGAAGGACGCGCTCGAAGTCACGTTCCACCCCGATGCCACGCTGCTCGACGGCCGGTTCGCGATGAACCCGTGGCTCCAGGAGATGCCCGACCCGATCACGAAACTCGTGTGGGACAACGCCGCCGTCATCAGCCCGAAGACCGCCGCCGAGTTCAAGGTCGCGACCGGCGACCGCGTGAAGCTCACGATTGGTGGTGTCGCGCTCGACATCCCCGTGTTCATTCTCCCGGGCCAGGCCGACTACTCGGTCGCGCTCGCCTACGGGCAGTCCGGCGAGATGCGAATCGCGCACGTCCCCGACGGCGGCGGAACGGACGTGTTCCCGGCGCGGAAGCTCGGGGCGATGCACACCGTCACCAACTGCCGCCTTGAGAAGACCGGCAAGACGGCCGACCTCGTGATGACGCAGGAGCACGGCGTCATCCCCGAGGGCCGCAACATCATCGGCGAGCACACCGCCGCCAACTACGCGGCGCACCTGACCCGCGACCCGCACGAGCACCGCCTCCCCGGCGAGGACCGCGACCCGAAGATCGGCATCGCGCCGGGGCAGCACGTCACGCCCGAGGACTTCAAGCACGAGTTCCAGGGCGGGTACGGCAACCCGCAGCAGTTCAAGGCGCCGGCCCGGGAGAAGCAGGAGCGATTCCCGCTCGACCTCGCCCGCCCGGAGCTGCTCGACGCGCAGTTCCAGTGGGGCATGACGATCGACCTGAACGCCTGCACCGGCTGCACCGCGTGCCTCATCGCGTGCCAGGCCGAGAACAACATCCCGGTGGTCGGCAAGGCCGAGGTGAAGCGGAACCGCGAGCTGCACTGGATCCGCATCGACCGCTACTTCTCGTCCGACGGGCACACGGCCGACGCCGACCCGCGGATCGTCACGCAGCCGGTCGCGTGCGTCCACTGCGAGGCGGCCCCGTGCGAGCAGGTGTGCCCGGTGAACGCCGCGGTCCACAGCACGGAGGGGCTAAACCTCCAGGTCTACAACCGGTGCATCGGCACCCGGTACTGCGCCAACGCCTGCCCGTACAAGGTGCGGCGGTTCAACTGGTTCGACTTCAACAAGCGGAAGCTCGACGAACTCCGCACGCCGACGCCGTTCGCCGAGGGCGGCGCGTCGTTCACCGAGAACCTGCTGCCCGAAACGCTGAAGATGCAGAAGAACCCGGACGTCACCGTGCGGATGCGCGGCGTCATGGAGAAGTGTACCTACTGCATCCAGCGCATCGAGCGGGGCAAGTACGGCGCGAAGATCGCCGCCACGGAAGTCGCGCAGGGCCGGCGCGTCATCGACGCGGACCCATCGTTCAAGCACGAGGGGCCGCCGACCGCGTACCGCAAGCCGAAGAACCCGCGGGCCGCGGGGTACGACCTCGACGCGCTGGGCCGGGTCATCGTGCCCGACGGCTTGATCGTGACCGCCTGCGAGAGCGCGTGCCCCACGCGCGCGATCACCTTCGGCAACGTGCTCGACCCGAACAGCGCCGTGTACAAGGCGAAGGAGCGGGCCGGCGAGTACCTGCCCCTGGGCGAGCTGAACACGAAGCCGCGAACGAGCTACCTCCCGCGGCTGCGGAACCCGAACCCCGAACTGGCGTGACCGAAGACAGTTGATCCGCAGATTACGCAGAGGACACAGATTTCAAGACCGAGAGCAGAGGCCAGAAATTGGTTGGTTGAAGTCCTCGGCGGTTGGCGGGCCGCCACGGAGGGCGGCCCTACGGGACAGTTCGCGTTGGGTTTGTTGGGGGCGCCCACCCGGGGCGGCCCCGGGGGGCGGAACACTAGGCA
>NZ_JBHYGG010000092.1:0-9129 GCF_051859125.1 Gemmata sp. | reverse complement strand
TGTCGGGGCCGCCCTCCGTGGCGGCCCGCGTGAGGCGAACGACTCGACAATCGGAGTCTTAATCTGGTCCTCTGCTGTGTGATCTCTGTCCTTTGTGTCTGGAATCTGTGTCTTCTGCGTAATCTGTGGATCACTCGCTTTTGTCTTTCCTGGTGACTGGCGTGACAGCAACGACCCACACCGCCGACACGCACGCGAGCCACGGGCCGGCGTTCCCGGACCCGCTGCCGCGCATCCCGCTCGTGTGGGGGCCGGCGACGTACGAGTCGCTGTCCGAGCAGATCAGCGAGATCACCGAGAAGCCGCAGCCGTACTGGTGGTGGCCCGCGTTCCTCATCTCCGCCGCCCTGATGACGGGCGGGGTGATCGCGGCCACGTACCTGATCTCGACCGGCGTCGGCGTGTGGGGCTCGAACAACCCGGTGAACTGGGCGTTCGACATCACCAACTTCGTGTTCTGGATCGGCATCGGCCACGCCGGCACGCTCATCAGCGCGATCCTGTTCCTGTTCCGGCAGCGGTGGCGGACCAGCATCAACCGGTTCGCCGAGGCGATGACGATCTTCGCCGTGATCTGCGCCGGCATCTACCCGGGCATCCACGTCGGCCGGTTCTGGTACGCGTGGTTCATGTTCCCGCTGCCGAACGCGAACCACATCTTCCAGAACTTCCGCTCGGCGCTGCTGTGGGACCTGTTCGCGGTCTCGACGTACTTCACGGTCTCGCTGATCTTCTGGTACATCGGCCTGATCCCGGACCTGGGCACGCTCCGCGACCGGGCGAAGGGGCGGCTGCGGCAGGTGGTGTTCGGCGTGCTCTCGCTCGGGTGGCGCGGCAGCACGAGGCACTGGCGGCACTACGAGGTCGCGTACCTGATGCTCGCGGGGCTCAGCACGCCGCTGGTGCTCAGCGTCCACTCGGTCGTGTCGTTCGACTTCGCGACCTCGCTGATCCCGGGGTGGCACACGACGATCTTCCCGCCGTACTTCGTGGCCGGGGCGATCTTCGGCGGGTTCGCGATGGTGCTCCAGTGCATGATCCCGGCCCGCGCCGTGTTCAAGCTGGAGAACGTCGTCACGGTCAAGCACATCGACGTGATGTGCAAGTTCATCCTCGCGACCGGCACGCTGGTTGGGTACGCCTACTGCATGGAGCTGTTCATCGCGTGGTTCTCCGGGAACCCCTACGAGTGGCAGACGTTCAAGGACCGCGCGTTCACCGGCGACTACGTCTGGGCGTACTGGACGATGATGACCTGCAACCTGTTCGTCCCGCAAGTGTTCTGGGTCAAGTGGTGCCGGCAGACGCCGTGGTTCGTGCTCATCGTGGTGACGTTCGTGAACGTCGGCATGTGGTACGAGCGGTTCGTCATCATCGTGCAGTCGCTGAGCCACGACCTGCTGCCGGGGAGTTGGGGCCGGTTCTACCCGTCGTGGGTGGACTGGTTGCAGATGATCGGCGACTTCGGGCTGTTCTTCACGCTCACGCTGCTGTTCATCCGGTGCCTGCCGATGATCGCGATCGCGGAGGTGAAGGGCGTGCTGCCGATGGCGAACCCGCACGGCCACCCGGTGCCCGACGACAAGTACCTGAAGGGGCCCGACGGCGAGTACCCGACCGCGGACCACGCGATGGCCGCGGAGCACGGCGCGCCCGCACGCGCCGCGACCGAAGTGAAGCCGAGTGCGGTGCCGGTGCCGGCGTTCATCGCGACGCCGGGCGGGAACGGGGCGCCGTGGGGCGCGGTCGCCGAGTTCGCGAACGGGGCCGACCTGCTCGCGGCCGCCAGGGCGACCGTCGCGGCGGGGTACACGCGGGTCGACGCCTGGACGCCGTTCTACGTCCACGGGATGAAGGAAGCGATCGGCCGCTCGCGGAGCCGGCTCCCGCTGTTCACGCTCGCCGGCGCGCTCACGGGGCTGACCGCCGCGGTCGCCATGCAGTTCTACCTGATGGTGTACTACTACCCGACCATCGTGGGCGGGAAGGAGTACCGGTCGTGGGAGGGGTTCGTCCCGATCTTCTTCGAGATGATGATCCTGTTCGCCGGGTTCTTCACGCTGTTCGCGCTCGTGGGGCTGTGTGGGCTGCCGCGGTTCTTCCACCCGCTCGACGGGCACCCGACGTTCAACCGCGGCACGCAGGGCGGGTTCTTCCTGACGATCGAGGCGACGGACGCGAAGTTCAGCGCCGACGGCGCGCGAGCGTTCCTGACCGGGCTCGGCGGCAAGCACGTGGCGGTGGTGGAGGCATGATTCTTTCGCCCTCTCCCCTTGCGGGAGAGGGCAGCGAGGCTTTGCGAGCGGGTGAGGGGTGGAACCTTCCGAGGTGGTGACGCCCTCACCCCTCACCCGGCCGCGAAGTGCGGCCACCCTCTCCCGCAAGGGGAGAGGGACGAGATCGAGCGGCGCGGGGACTTTGTTCATGTACACGATCGACGCGAACCGGTTCATGAACTCGGTGCTGGGGCTGACCCTGGCCGCCGGGGCCCTCGTGTTCCTGCTCACGCTCGTGCTGGCCATGATCGGCGGCCCGCGGCTCGCGCGGGTGCGGTCGTACCTGTACATGTTCAGCGGGTTGTTCGGGGCGTTCGCGGTCGCCGTCGCGGTGCTCGGGTTCCGCGGCCAGAAGAGCGGCGACCGCCCGTGGCACGTGTTCCTCGACATGAAGTACCAGCCGAAGTACACGAGCCAGGGCCAGAGCCGGTTCTTCGCCGACGGCCGCAGCAACCGGCACCCGCCGTCGAACACCGTCCCGTTCGACGGCACCGACTACGCCGCCGACGCCGGCCGCCACGAAGCCCCGAACCCGGACTTCCTGAGGGCCGACGCGCGGTACTTCACCGGCGTCGCCAACCCGGACCAGAAGGACAAGGACGGCGTGCCCGCCAAGCCGGTCTGGAAGGACGGGGTCCTCGCCGGCGAGGGGTACTTCGTGAACCACGTCCCGGCCGAGGCGGTGACGGCGGCCGGCGGGTGGGAGCCGCTCCTCAAGCGCGGCCAGCAGCAGTTCGGCGTCCACTGCGCCGTGTGCCACGGGGCGAGCGGCCGCGGCGGGGGCGGCGAGGTCGCCTACGGCATCGTCGGCGCGAAGGGGCTGTCGGTCGCGCCGTCGAACCTGACCGGCCCGGACGTCCAGGCCCAGACCGACGGGCAGTTGTTCAACAGCATCACCAACGGCGTGCGGAACATGCCCGCCTACGCCCACCAGGTGAAGGTGCAGGACCGCTGGGCGATCGTGGCCCACGTGCGCGTGCTGCAGTACGCCGCGGGGCGGTAATGACGAACGCCGCACCGTCGCGGCGGGATTGCTGACCTCCCCCCTGGTGGGGGAGGTCGCCGCGAGTCTTCGAGCGGCGGGGGGGGAAGCGAGGATGCGCGTGCAGCGTTTCCCCCCACCCGGCTCGCAGAGCCTCGCCACCCTCCCCCACAAGGAAGGAGGGCACGAATAAGGTGGCAGGCAAGAGTGCCCGCCCCACCACAGACGAGACGGGCGGCGATCCAGGGAACCCGATGACCACCGCGACCACCACTCACGGCGAACCGCTGCCGCCCGCCGACCCGGTCGGGCTGCCGGACCCCGTCGCGCCGCTCGGCGACAAGGCCGCGGGCGCGTACCGCGTGCTGATCCCGGTCGTCAGCTTCGCCGCCGGGGCGCTGCTCGTCGGGTGGTTCCTGAACCCGAGGCAGTTCTACCACTCGTACCTGTTCGGCTACGTGTTCGCGCTCGACATCGCGCTCGGCGCGCTGTTCTGGGTGCTGGTCCACCACGTCGCCGACGCCGGGTGGTCGGCCGGGCTGCGGCGCGTGTTCGAGAACATGAGCCGGGCGGTCCTCCCGCTCGCGGTGCTGTTCGCGCCGGTGCTGGTCGGCGTGTTCTCGGGCGAGTTGTACAAGTGGTACGAGTTCGTTCACCGCGACCCGGCGACGCTGCACGGCGAGGAAGCGCACCTGCACCACGTCAAGCACCTGTACTTCGCCACGCCGTTCCTGCTGGCGCGGCTCGCGCTCTACTTCGGCGTGTGGGCGTGGTACTCGGTGAAGATGCGGCGGTGGTCGCTCGAACAGGACGCCGCCGGGGGCGCGGCCCTGACGCGTAAGATGCAGTGGTGGGCCCCGTCGGGCGTCGCGCTGCTCGGCCTCACCGCCACGTTCTTCGCGTTCGACTACCTGATGAGCCTGCAGTACTCGTGGTTCAGCACGATCTACGGCGTGTACTTCTGGGTCGGCGGCATCCGCGGGTCGCTGGCGACGTGCGTGCTGGTCGTGCTCGCCCTGCGGCGCGCCGGGTACCTGGAGCACACGATCACGATCGAGCACCTGCACGACGTGGCGAAGATCATGTTCGGGTTCACGGTGTTCTGGGCCTACATCGCCTTCTCGCAGTACTTCCTGATCTGGTACGGTAACATGCCGGAGGAGACGCAGTTCTACCTGCTGCGGCGGAACGGGGCGTGGTACCCGGTGTCGATCCTGCTGCCGGTGCTGTACTTCGTGGTGCCGTTCTTCATGCTCCTGCCGCGGGCGCACAAGCGGAGCGTGCGGTGGCTCGCGGTCATCAGCGCCTGGGTCCTGGTGATGCACGCCTACGACCTGTACTGGCAGGTGCTGCCGGTGCTGCACACCGACACGGTCCACTTCCACTACCTCGACGTGGCCGCACCGGTCGGGCTGTTCGGGGCGGTGCTGCTGTCGGCCGTGTGGGGCTTCCAGCGCGCCCCGCTGATCCCGGTCCGCGACGCCCGGCTGAACGAAACGATCGGGTACGAGAACGAGACCCCGTAGCGGGAGTCGGGGATCGGGAATCGGGGGTCCGGCCGCTTTGCACCGGCCCCCGCGCTTCCGGTTCCTGATCCCGGACTCCCGACTCCCGACTCCCGACTCCTGGGGCGACCGATGGCTGCTGGAACCAACAACGACGCCGCACCCCAACCCCGGGACCGGGGCTTCCCGTTCGTCACGGTCGCCGCGACGCTCGCGACGCTGTTCGTGTTCCTCGGGCTGATGGTGCTGGCGTACAAGTCGCCGAACTACCTCGACGGCACCCGGCCCGAACCGAAGCCGGACCAAGAAGCGAGGCTGCGCGAGGTGCGGGCGCGGAACGACGCGGTGCTGGCCGGCAGCGGGGCGAAGATGTCGGTCCCCGCGGCGACCGGCGAGCTGCTCGGGAAGCTCAAGAGCGAGAAGGACCGCCTGCCGTTCCCCGCCCCCGAGCCGCCCCAGCCCGCGGCCGCGGCCGACCCGAAGAAGAAGTAGCCGGAGCGCGCCATGAACCCCGCGACCTTCACCGTGCTCGCCGTAGTCATCGGGTCGGTGGTGCTGTTCGGCACCGCGACCGTGCTGGCCCTCGGGTGGGCGTTCCGCGACGGCCAGTTCGACAACCTGGACCGCGGCGCGGCGTCGATCTTCGGCCCCGACGAGCCGATCGGCGAACCGACCGACGCCTTCCCCGAGTGAGCGAAGGGCAACGAGGGAGCGGTTCGCGTGATTGGTGAGTTCAACAGGTGGTGCCCCTCACCCGCCGCTCGCAGAGCCGAGCGGCGACCTCTCCCCGTAGGAACGGGGCGAGGTGGGGTGGTTGGTCCCACGCCACGCCCACCCGACCGGTTTGCTGTTGAGAGGCGCGGGGGCAACACCTCGCCCCGTTCCTACGGGGAGAGGTCCCCGCGCTTCGCGGCGGGTGAGGGGCGGCCGCCTGTGCCCGCCACAGTTCGATGTGTCGCGCCAGTTGCCCGCGTGAGAACGACGGACCGCCCGGAGACCTGTTGAGATGGCCCCCTCTGACGTGACCCCCGAGTTCGACCGCGAGCGGGCCGCCGCCGAGCGCGCCGGCATCGACGCGTCGTGCCGCGGGCCGGTGCTGTACTTCGCCGCCAGCGCCGCGGTCTGGCTCCTGGTCGGGTCCGCGCTCGCGCTGGTCGCGTCGGTCAAGCTCCACACCCCGTACTTCCTCACCGGCATCCCGGAACTCAGTTTCGGCCGCGCCCGCATGGCCCACCTCCAGGCCGTGTCGATCGGGTGGACGTCGATGGTCACGATGGGCGCGTGCGTGTGGATGATGTGCCGGCTGTGCCGGACCGAGCTGATCTACCCGAAGCTCCTGTACGTGTCGGGCACCCTGTGGAACGTGGGCACGCTGCTGGCGGTGTGCGGGATCCTGCTGGGCGGGGGCCAGTCGGTGGAGTGGCTCGACGCGCCGGCGTACTGCCCGCCGTTCTTCATCGCGGGCCTGGGGATCGTCTCGGCGTGGGTCGCGGCCACGTTCCGCCGCCGCCGCGAGCCCCACCTGTACGTCACCCAGTGGTACATCCTCGCCGCCGTGTTCTGGTTCCCGTGGCTGTACACGGTCGCCGTGTTCATGATCTACTGGAGCCCGGCGACCGGGGTGGTGCAGCCGATCGTGAACTGGTGGTTCAACCACAACTTCCTCGGCCTGTGGCTCACCCCCGTGGCCGTGGGCACCGCGTACTACCTGATCCCGAAGATCATCGGCCGCCCGATCCACAGCTACTACCTGAGCATCACCGGGTTCTGGGCGCTGGCCCTGTTCTACTCGTGGGCCGGGATGCACCACCTGATCGGCGGGCCGATCCCCGCGTGGCTCTCGACCGCCAGCACGGTCGGGAGCATGATGATGTTCATCCCGGTCATCGCGGTGGGCATCAACCACCACATGACCATGCGGAACCACTTCCACCGGCTCAAGTACAGCCCGGCGCTGCGGTTCACCGTGTTCGGGGCGATCGCGTACACGTGGGTCAGCTTCCAGGGGTCCATCGAGTCCCTCAAGGACTTCAGCGAGGTGGCCCACTTCACCCACTACACCGTGGCCCACGCGCACCTCGGCGCGTACGGGTTCGTGTCGATGATCTACTTCGGCCTGTACTACTACATGATCCCGCGGCTCACCGGCCGCGAGTGGGCCAGCAGCGGGCTCATCCGGGTCCACTTCTGGTGCGCCGCGGTGGGCATCACGATCTACTTCGTCGGGCTCTCGATCGGCGGGTGGTGGCAGGGCCGGATGATGAACAACCCGGACGTGCCGTGGGGCAACATCGTCACGTACCTGAAGCCCCACTTCCTGAGCCGCACGATCGCCGGGACGCTCATGACGATCGGGCACGTGGCGTTCGCCGCCCTGCTCGTCATGAACCTCGCCGGGTGGGGCCGGAAGCGCACCGGCGGCCCGACGTACTTCGTCGAGAAGCAGTGAAGCAGTGGAGAATCGATCCACAGATTACGCAGAAGACACAGATTTCCGGACAGAGGACAGAGGACAACACCGCCCGGTTTCGGACTGATCTCTGACTTCTGTTCTCTGACTTTTAATCTGTGTCTTCTGCGTAATCTGTGGATCAAATTCCGGGGACCGGGTCATGGATCGCGGGATGGTCATCTTCGTCGGCGCGCTGCTCACGTTCTCGTCGAGCTGGCTCGGCCTCGTGCTGTTCCCGTTCTGGCAGCTCAACGGCGAGCAGCCGTACCGCAAGGACGCCGGCGACGACCCGTACCCGGTCGCGCTCCAGGGGACCGCGCTCGCCGGGCAGAAGGTGTACCAGCGCGAGGGGTGCATGTACTGCCACAGCCAACAAGTCCGCAGCGAGAAGTTCGGCAACTGGTGGGACGAGCACGGCCAGGAGCGGACCGGGGCCGACATCAAGCGGGGCTGGGGCCAGCGCCGCACCGTGTCCCGCGACTACATCCACGACCGCCCGACCATGCTCGGCACCATGCGGACCGGCCCGGACCTCGCCAACGTCGGCGGCCGGTACTCCGAGGCGTGGCAGCACGCCCACACGTTCAACCCCCGCGTGTTCAACGACTGGAGCGTGATGCCCTCGTTCCCGTGGCTGTACCGCAAGGAGAAGGTGACCGGCGAGCGGTCCGAGCGGGCGCTCCGGCTCGGCCGCGAGTGGACCGTGGACCCGGGCTACCGGTGGCGGCCGTCGGCCGGCCAGTGGGACGCGATCCTGCGGGACCAGGGCGAGGCGATCACCGCCCGGTTCCTGTCCGACCCGGCGCACTCGACTGCCGCCATCGACCCGGGCACCGCCGAGGGCAAGAAGCGGCTCCTCGACTTCTGGCTGACGACGGAGGAGGAGGGCGTGCAGGTCGTGCCCACCGGCGAGGGCGAGGCGCTGGTCGCGTACCTGCTGGCGCTCCGCAAGGCCGAGGTCCCGCTCCCGGAGGCCAAGGAATGAGCACCCCGAACGCCCCGCAGCCCCCGCTGCCGCCCGAGGGGACCGAGTCGGTCCTCGACATCCACCGCCAGCACATGGCGGAGATGAACGACGCCTCGCTGACGTTCGACGGCACCCCGCCCGAGGACGACGGGCCGGACACCATCGGCCGCCTCCTCGACGTGATCGCCCGCGAGCACGCCGAGCCCCGCGACGGGTTCGAGCCGGTGCCGTTCTGGGTCGCGTGCGTGTTCGGCGGGCTCCTCGCGTGGGGCGGGTACTACGTCGGCACCGGCTCGGCCGACTTCCGCCGCGACGTGTTCGACCGCAGCGACCTCCGCACGCCGGACGGCGGCGGCGCGGCGGTCGCGAGCGCGCCCGACCCGGACCCGCAGACGGTCGAGGAGCTGATGAAGATCGGCGCGGCGAAGTACGGGGCCGTGTGCGCGACGTGCCACCAGCCGACCGGCCAGGGCAAGCCGGCCGAGAACATCCCGCCGCTCGACGGGTCCGAGTGGGTCGTCGGCGACCAGGCGTCGGCCGCCCGGCAGTGCCGCATCGTGCTCTACGGGCTCTCCGGGCCGGTGACCGTGAAGGGCCGGACGTACAACGCGGTGATGCCCAACCAGGGCAACGTGATGAAGGACTACGAGATCGCGGCGGTGCTCACCTACGTCCGCAACAGTTGGGGCAACGCGGCCGACAAGGGGAAGCCGCCGGCGATCACCGCCGCGACGGTCCGCGCCGCCCGCACGAAGGAGGGCGCGCGCAAGCCCAACGGCACGCAGCCGGTCAGCGCGGCCGAGCTCCAGAAGCTGCCGCTCGACTACAGCGACACCGGTCCGCCCGCCGCGCCGGAGAAGAAGGACGAGAAGAAGTAGCGAGATCTGAATTTGGACTTTGTGTTAGCCCTGGAAGGGCGGCGGATGGTAGCCAGGGGTTGCGCTGCG
>NZ_JBHYGG010000091.1:0-13938 GCF_051859125.1 Gemmata sp. | reverse complement strand
CCGCACGCGGGCCGCACCCCTGGCTACCATCCGCCGCCCCTCCGGGGCTCCAAACAACGGGTCTGTCCTCTGTCCTCTGTCCTCTGTCCTCTGTCCTCTGTCCTCTGTCCTCTGTCTTGAAATCTGTGTCTTCTGCGTAATCTGTGGGTCACTCTCTTCTGATCGCGGCGCTCACCCCCGGCGGCGCAGCCTGAGTGCCTGGGGGGTGGGGGCGCCGTCGCACAGCGGCACGCTCTCGCCCGGCTCGGCCAGCACCTCGGCCAGCGTGGTTTTGCGGAACGCGGCCTCGACGGTCGCCATCGCCGCGTCCATCCGCTTGTGCAGCGGGCACAGCTTCACCCCGTGCGCCGCCAGCCCGAGCGGGCACGACGTGATCCGCTGGATCGGCTCGACCGCGGTCACCACGTCGAGGATGGTCAACTCGTCGGGCGACCGCGCCAGGGTCACCCCGCCGCCCACGCCCCGCTGCGTCTGCACGATCCCCTTCTTCGCGAGCCCCTGGAGGATCTTGGACAGGTAGTCCTTGGGTACCTTCGTCGCCTCGGCGATCTGGGCCGTGGTCCGCGCGTCCGGCGACTCGTACGCGAGGTGCACGATCGCACGCAGCGCGTACTCAACCGTGTTCGAGAACATCCACGCCTCCAGAAAAACCGTCGGACATTCCCCGCGCCGCTTGACAGTCAATTGTAGCGGGTTATAGTTAGCGATGAAATCGGAAATTGGAGTCCGAATTCCGATTTAACCTCTCCGGGGACGACCATGACGCACATCGACGAGCCGCGGCTGGAGACCGACCTCGCGTACCGCTTCGAGTACGTGGCGAAGTTCATCGGGTTCGGGCCGGACGACGTGGCGGTGATCCACGCCGCCGCGCCGCTCCTGGCCCCGCTCGTGCCGGGCCTGGTGGACGCGGTGTACGCCAAGCTCGTGCAGCAGGACGCGACGTGGCGGCACTTCCTCCCGCGGCAGCACGGGTACGAGGGCGCGGTGCCGGTCACGCTCGAGCAACTCACGCTCGACCACCCGCAGATCGCGTTCCGCAAGCAGCACCTGGGCCGGTACCTCTCGGCGCTCGTCACCCGGCCCTACGACGGGAAGATGGTCGAGTACCTCGACGTGGTCGGCAAGATCCACACCCCCGCGGCCGGGAGCAAGTCGATCAACGTGCCGCTCGTGCAGATGAACGCTCTCATGGGGTTCGTGGCCGACGCCTTCACGTCGACGATCCTCGGGCTGAACCTCGACCGCGGGACCGAGGTGAAGGCGCTGCGGGCGTTCGGCAAGCTGCTGTGGGTCCAGAACGACCTCATCACCCGGCACTACGCTGCCTGAAAGCACGGAATTCGAAGCACGAAATCCGAAAGGAAGACCAGTGCTGGTGTCTTCCTTTCGGATTTCGTGCTTCGAATTCCGTGCTTTCGAGCGGCGGTCACTGGCTCCCGAACACGCCGACCGAGATGTTCACCGTCTGGCCCTTGTCGAACGGCCCCTTGTTGAGCGGGAACCCGAGGTCGATGGCCAGCGGCAGCGGCCCGAGGGCCGGGATGTTGAGCCGGAGCCCGGCCCCGACCGCGACGCGGTAGTTGCGGATCTCGAAGCTCCGCTCGACCGTGCCGTGGTCGCAGAACGTCACGAAGTGGAACTTGTCGTTGGCCATGATCGGGATCTGGTACTCGACGGTGTTGAGCCACGCGAACGTGCCGCCGACCGCGTACCCGTTCTCGAACGGCCCCATCCCGCGGAACGTGAACCCGCGGAAGCTCCGGATGCCGCCCCCGTAGAACCGCTCGAACACCGGGGTGTTCGACCCGGCCACGGACACCTGGGTCCGCAGGCCGAGGACGTGCTTGCCGCTCCCGTCCTCGCGGGCCAGCCACTTGTTCGAGAGGAACTTGGTGTACTCGACCGTGCCGACCGGGAACGTGTAGTCCCCGAGCACCTGCTCGAACCCGGCGTCGAACACGCTGCCCGTGGTCGGGTACACGTACGAGTCGCGGGTGTCGCGGGTCACCCCCGGCCGGACCCCGAACAGGAAGTGGTTCCCGTAGTCCTCGCTGATGGAGGCCGGCGCGTCGGGCGGGATGCCGTTGATGCCGACGCCCTCGATCCGGGCCGTGACCGAGGCCCGCCAGATCGCGTCGAGCCGGCGGTCCAGGGTGAACCGGCCGCCCACGCGCTCCTCGTTGTACTCGGCGTACCCCCGCTGGAAGTAGTACCCGGACACGGTCAGGCCGAACGGCGTGTCGAACAGGTACGGCTGCCGCCACGTCGCCGAGTACCGCTGGAACTGGGTGCCGGGCGCGGCCTCGAGCCGGAACTCCTGGCCGCCGCCGCGGAACGCCCGGCCCTGGCGGAAGTCCTCCAGGCTGGTCGGGAACCGCAGGATGTCGAAGTTCCGCTCGTTGAGGGTGATGTTGCCGGTCACGCCCTGGTTCGTGTTGAAGCTGCCGCCGAGCATGAACGACCCGGTCCGGGTCTCCCGCACCTTCACCCGGATGTCCTTGAGCGGGCTGTCGAACTCGTTCTGCACGACCTCGACGGTGGGCGGGTCCTCGGGGTCGAAGATGCCCAGCCGGGCGAGCCGCATCCGGGCGTCCTCGACGGCCGGGTACTGGAGCACCTGCCCGGGCCGGAGGTCGAGCTGGTTCAGGATCACGCTGTCGCGGGTGACCGTGTTCCCCTCGATGGTGACGCGGCCGACGCGGTCCGGCACGCCCCCGTCGTTGAGCACGTCGTAGTGGACCTGGACGACCCCGGGCTGGTTCGGGTCGGCGTACCGCCGCTCCTCGACGGCCACGTTGTTCCCGCGGTTGCCGTAGAAGTACTTGATCCGGGCCTTGTTGGCCTCGGTGAGCCGGCGGTCGTACCGGTCCCCGGGCTTCATCTCGTCGGCCAGCGCCTCGATCTTGTCCTCCGGGTACGACTTCACGCCGTTGATCTGCTTGCCCGCGACCCGGTACTGGCTCCCCTCGGCGATGTGGTACGCGACCCGGACGTGGCTCACGTCGTCGGTCTGCACCACCTCGGGGGTCACCTGCACGTCGAGGTACCCGAGCGCCTCGTAGTACTCGATGAGCTTCTGCCGGTCCACTTCCATCGAGGCCGGGTTGAACTGCCCGCCCATGATCCCGGCGAACTGCTTCTTGGTCACGAGCTGCTGCCGGAGCCGGGCGGTGCTCGCCTTGTCCACGCCGTAGAAGTCGATCCCGGCGACCTTGACCTTCGGCCCCTCGACGATCTGGTACACGACCCGGGTGTCGCCCGGCTTCTTGCCCTCGACCAGCTCGACGGTGGCGAAGTACCGGCCGTCGTCCTGGTACTTGCGGAGGATGGCGACCCGGCCCATCTCGTTGGCCATCGGGTTCATGGGCTCGCCCTTGCGGACCCCGCACAGCTTGGGCAGGTCGCCGACCCCGTGCTGCGCGCCGAGGAACACGATGTCCTGCACCACCCCGTTGAGTTCCGACACCTTCACGATCACCCGGACCCGGCCGTCGGGCTCCTTGACCGTCAGGATCTGGATGCCCCCGGGGGTGAACCACTTGGTGCTGTTCAGCCGCCGCACGTCCTCCTGGATCGCGGCCTCCTCGTAGGCGATCCCGGGCCGGGCGTGCATCACCTGGCGGATCTGCTCGGCCGTGTGGACGTGGTTCCCGACGGGCAGGATCTCGGAGATGATCCGCCCGCTCGGGTTGTCGTCGGCCGCGGCCCGGGGCACCCACAGCAGGACGCCCGCGGCCGTGAGCGCCGCGGCGGCAACCACGGCGGCGGCCACGGGCCACGTCTTGCGGTGGTTACAACAAGAAGGCATGGGGCGTCCTCGGTTCCCATTCGGCGACAAATCATTACGGTGCGTCCGCGGGGCATACGGTCGGCGGGAATTGCTGTCAAGATCGTCAATCGCGGTGCCGACGCGCCGCGGCCCCGGACCGGGCCGCAGCTTACCGGGCTGGCGCCGCTTGCGCAGGGGAGCAACGACGCTGCGTGTGCGGGCCGCCCGTCCCGCCCCGTTACCCCGGTCGATGGTGCCGCGGCACCGAATCTCTTCTCCAGCCGGCCTGTGAGGCCGGTGCCTGGCGAGTCCCACAGGTCCGGCCGTGCTCGGTTGAAATTATCAGGGGTCGGCGGGCCGCCCCCTGCCCCGGACACGGCTCGCGAAATCGCCCCGGCCCAGCGGGTTCGCGGAGGAGTTATTCAGGGACCGGCCTGCGGGGCCGGTGCATTCCCCGGCACCGCGTCGCCCCTCGCGGCTCAACGCGAGAAGATGTGCTTGACCGCCCGTACCGGTACGGTCACACTGGCATTGTTTGGTTGATTCCTCCCGCCGGTGATCTTCGCACGCCCGACTTCTTCGCCCGCCCGCCCTCATCTCGACCCGAGGTGTTTCATGCGCCCTCCCCCCCGTCGCGGCTTCACGCTCATTGAGTTGCTCGTGGTGATCGCCATCATCGCGGTCCTGATCGGGCTCCTGCTGCCCGCGGTGCAAAAGGTGCGAGAGGCCGCCGCCCGGATGAAGTGCGCCAACAACCTCAAGCAGATCGGCGTCGCCGTCCACGGCTACCACGACGTCGGCAGCGGGCTCCCGCCGGCGAGCATCGGCAACATCGGGCTCACCATGTGGGCCGTGATCCTGCCGCACATTGAGCAGGGGAACATCGCCAGCAAGCTGAACATGGACGCGGCCGGCGCGTCGGACGCATGTACCAACAATGCACACATCGACGCCGCGACCTCGGCGGCCTGCACCGCGAACTTCAACGCCCTCAAGGACACGTCGGTCGCGGCCTACGGGTGCCCGACCCGCCGGACCGGGCCGGTCAAGAACGCCAACGGGCTCCCGGTGAGCGATTATGCCATCATCATGGTGGGCGGGAACCGCTGGGAGTTCTGGAGGAACCCGAACACCCAGAAGCAGGCGCTGCGGGTCGCGGTCACTCCGGGAGACACCAACCTGACCGAAATCTCTAACGGTCCGGTGAGCGGCCCCGGCTGGCCGCTCCAGAACCCGAACGGCGGGTGGCGGCCGCGCGACACGTTCGCCCGGATCACCGACGGCACCAGCAACACCGCTATTATCGCCGAGAAGCACATCACGCAGAACTTCCTGGGCAAGTGCTGCAGGGACAACCACGGGCCGAACGGCCGCGACGGGTACATCTACTGGAACCGCGGGAACGGCCCGCCGGCCTACGGCGAGTACTGGGTCGCGGGGTCGGTTGAACTGGGGGTCGCCCGGAACGCGCTGGAGGGCGAGGGGCTCGGCGTGAGCGCCGCGCCGGCCATCGGCAGCTGGCACCCGGGGGTGTGCAACTTCCTGTTCGCCGACGGCTCGGTCCAGGCCGTCAGCGTCAACATCAGCCAGCCGATGCTCACCGCGATCGGCGGCGCCAACGACGGCAACGTCGTCACCCTTCCTTGAACCGGGGGCCGACATGACGCACCTGTACCGCCCTCTCGTCGCACTCGCCGCGTGCGCGCTCCTGGTCGCTCCGGCCGGGTGCTCGCGGGCCGTCCACCCCGTTAAGGGGACCGTCCGGTTCAAGGACGGCACCCCGCTCACCGTGGGGCGGGTCGTGGTCGACTCGGACGACGGGAAGTCGGGCTCGTGGGGCGCGATCCGCCCCGACGGCACGTTCGAGATGGGGACGCTCGCCCCGAACGACGGCGTGCCCGCGGGAACGTACCGCGTGTACCTCACGAACACGACGACGCCCCCGCCCGCCGACCTGAGCGCGCCGTTCACGCCGAAGCCGCTCGTGAACACGAGGTTCAACGACAAGGAGACCTCGGGCGTCGCGTTCGAGGTGCCGAGGGAGACGACGTGGGAGATCGTCGTCGAGAAGCCGTGACGGCCGCGCGCCGCCGGCCGGCGGCGCGTTCCCGAATCGCGACTCTGCCCGTTCGCATCCCGCAAACCGCCGGGCTATAATCGCGGCACCGCTGCCCCACCTCACCCCACCCGGAGATCACGCCATGCGATCACGCACCGGCCCCGCCCTGCTCTTCGTCGCCGCACTCGGCGGTGCCATCGTCCTGTCCGGGCCGCCCCAACGGGTCGCCGGCCAGGAGAAGAAGGACGAGAAGCCGCCGGCGGGCAAGGTCGACCCGGCGAAGCAGAAGGCGGCCGCGGTCGCCACGCTCAAGAAGGCCAACCTTGACAAGGCCGCCGTCGTCGAGACCGACAACTTCCTCATCGCGAGTTCGTGGCCCGAGGAGAAGGCCCGGGCGCTCGGCGGGGTGCTCGAGAAGGTCGTCCCGATCGCCCGCAAGGCGCTCCAGTTCGAGGAGAAGGACGAGGCGTGGCGCGGCAAGCTGGCCGTGTTCGTGCTGCCCGAGACCCGCGACTTCAAGTCGTTCATGCGCGGCGTCATCCAGCGCGACCCGGAGGGCGTGTACACCGACGTCCGGGCCGACGACCCGTTCGTGGTGGACCCGGTGGACGCGCCCGTGAGGGCGACCGACGCGGACCAGTACGCTGCGGTCGCGGCGAGCGTCGCGAACGCATTTCTGCGCTCGCGCGGCAGCACCGCCGCGCTGCCGGACTGGGTGCTCAACGGGTTCGGCCGGGTCACCGCGGCCCGCGCCGCGGGCACGAACTCCGCGGCGTACACGAAGTACCGCACGGCGGCCCGGCTCGCGGTCCTCGGCCCCAAGGGGGGCAAGCCCGCGGCCCTCGGCGAACTGTGGGGCGACACCAAGCCGGCCAACGGCGACGCGCTCGCGGCGAGCCTCGTCGAGTACATGGCCTACGGCCCCGGCGCGGCGAACTTCGTGAAGCTGGTGTTCGCGTACCGCCCGAACGAGAACGGCGACTCGCCCGCGACCCCGCAGGCGCTGGAGGCCGCCGGGTGGAAGGACACCGCCGCTCTGGAAGCCGCGTGGCGGAAGTGGGCCGCGGGGAAGTGAGGTCAGCGCGGAGTGCGGAACGGGGAGTGCGGAATGAAAGACCAAGGAGGGAAGCGCCTCCTGTCTTTCACTCCGCACTCCCCGTTCCGCACTCCGCACTCGTTCAGCACCACTCCGGCGTGACGAGCCACTCGAGCACGCCGCACCCGCGGCCGAGGTCGCCCCGGAGGTGGACGCACGCGGCCCCGGCCTTCGCGAAGCGGACCGTTCCGGTTGCCGCGCCGGTGAGCCACTCCAGGTAGGCGCCGAGGTCGGGCATGTGGCCGACGGCGGCGACGGCCTTGTCCTCGCGGGCCGGGAGCCGGGGGCCGGCGGCCGGCAGCTCCGCGAGCCGGACCGTGAGCCGCGCGGCCCGGAGGCTCCCGATGGCCAGGTCGTCGCACGTCACGGGCCGGGTGCCGGGGGCCCACACGCCGAGCAGCTCGGCCGCGGTCTGGTGCGCCCGGACGAGCGGGCTGGCGGCGAGCGTGTCGATCACGACCCCGCGGCGGGCGAAGGCGGCGGCCAGCGCCCGCGACTGGGCGCGCCCGGCCGCGGTCAGCGGGCGGTCGAAGTCGCGCGTCAGCGCGCCGCCCAGGGGTTCCGCCTCCGCGTGCCGGATCAGGTACAGCCACATGGTTCGTTCCCGCGGGCGAGGGGTGGGATCGAGTATCGGCCGGGCGGGGGCCGGGGGCACGTCGGGAACTCCCCGGTCCCCACTCGGGTTCTTCATTTTCGGCCGGCGCGGCGTAATCGCGGCCCGGATGCCCTTCCGGTTCCGGAGCACAAGTTCTAGATTAGAAGAAGCGCTTGCCCCCTCCACGAAATTGGCGGGGGCTTTCGCGCTTTGCGTCCCGCCCCGTGGGCCGGGCGCAACCCTCTCCGGGGGCAGACCCGAGGACCATTGCGAAGCGATCCATGAAGCGGAACGATATTCGGAACGTCGCCGTCATCGCGCACGTCGACCACGGCAAGACCACCCTCGTGGACCAGATGCTCCGCCAGTCGGGCCTGTTCCGGTCGGAGGAACTCGACAAGCTCGTCGGGGGCCAGCACGGCCTCATTATGGACTCCAACGACCAGGAGCGCGAGCGCGGGATCACGATCCTCGCCAAGAACTGCGGCATCCGCATCGGCGACGTGAAGGTGAACCTCATCGACACGCCGGGCCACGCCGACTTCGGCGGCGAGGTCGAGCGGATCCTGAAGATGGCCGACGGGGCGTTCGTCCTCGTGGACTCGGCCGAGGGGCCGCTCCCGCAGACCCGGTTCGTGCTCCGCAAGGCGTTCGCCGCCGGGCTCAAGCCCATCGTCATCATCAACAAGATCGACCGCCCGGACGCCCGGATCGACGACGTCCACTCGTTCATGTTCGACCTGTTCATCGAGCTCGGCGCGGACGACGAGACGGCCAACTTCCCGATCATCTACGCCAGCGGCCGCAACGGGATCGCGACCACCGACATGAAGGTCGAGCCCAAGGACCTGCGGCCGCTGTTCGACGCCATCCTGGAGAAGGTGCCGGCCCCCGACGTGGACGAGTCCGCCCCGCTCCAGATGCAGGTCGCCGCCCTGCAGTACAGCGAGTTCGTCGGCAAGATCGCCATCGGCAAGGTGTACGCCGGGAAGATCAAGAAGAACCAGAAGGTCACCGTGGTCCGCCAGACGGACGGCACCACGTTCCCGGACGTCGTCGTCCAGCTCCGCGAGTTCGACCGCCTCGCCCAGCGCGAGGTCGACGAGATCCGGGCCGGCGACATCTGCGCCGTGGTCGGGCTCGACGACGCCGAGATCGGCGACACGATCTGCGACTTCGACAAGCCCTCGGCCCTGCCCCCGCTCACCATCGACGAGCCGACCCTCGACATGGTGTTCAAGGTCAACGACTCGCCGTTCGCCGGGCAGGACGGCAAGCCGATGACGAGCCGGGAGCTCCGCGACCGGCTCAACAAGGAGCTGCACCACAACGTCGCCCTCCGCGTGCGGCCCGGCGACCGCGAGAGCGAGTTCTTCGTCTCGGGCCGCGGGCTGCTGCACCTCGGCGTGCTCCTCGAAACGATCCGCCGCGAGGGCGGCGAGATCGCCGTGGGCAAGCCGAAGGTCATCATGAAGGAGATCAACGGCAGCAAGCACGAGCCGTTCGAGCACCTCGTGGTCGAGGTGCCGACGGAGCACCACAGCTCCGTGATCCGCCTCGTGCTGGAGCGCCAGGGCGACTTCCAGAAGATGGAGAACCACGGGACCACGACCCAGTTGGAGTTCTACATCCCGGCCCGCGGGCTCATCGGGCTGCGGACCCAGGTGCTGACCGCGACCCAGGGCACGGCGATCATGCACCACAACTTCCACGAGTACCGGCCCGCCAAGGCCGCGATGCCGGGCCGCGCCAACGGCGTGTACATCTCGAAGGAGACCGGCAAGGTGACCGCGTACGCGACCGAGGACCTGAGCGGCGCGCTGTTCGTGTCCCCGCCCGACGCGGTGTACGAGGGGCAGATCGTCGGCGAGCAGCCCCGCGACAACGACATGGTCGTCAACGTCACCAAGATGAAGCCGCTCACCAACATGCGGGCGTCGGGCAGCGACAAGGCCGCGGTCCTGAAGCCGCCGCGCCAGTACTCCCTGGAGGGCGCGCTGGAGTACATCGAGGACGACGAACTCGTGGAGATCACGCCGAAGTCGGTCCGGATGCGGAAGATGTACCTGAAGGAAGCCGAGCGCAAGAAGATGGGCCGCTCGAAGGGGTGACCGCCCGCGGCGTCGCGGAACACGAGCGGCCGGGCCACGTGTGGCCCGGCCGCTCGCATTGAACCGCTCGCGGCTAGCTCACAGAGCCCGCCCGAGGTGGCGCAGGTTGACGGTGACGCCCAGGGACTTCGGGCGGAGTAACTGGACCGGAATGACCGCCTCGAAGTGCTCGTTGCCGACCGTGACCTCGCAGACGACGGCGTCGTCCCCGCCGCTCCGCTTCACCCGGACCGCCGCGCCCTTCACGAGCGCCACGTCCTGCCCTTCCGTCAGCTCCATGCCGGCCTCCCTGCCAGAGATGCGGGCGAGCCGGGGTCTATAGTCGCTCGCTCGGCGGCGAAAAAGAGGGGACAAGCCACGGTCAGCGGATCGCTCCCCCGGAGTGTCCGCTTGTCGGACAATCGCGGCGACTCGGAGTGCGGGCGGGCCGTCACACGTGCGGCACCACCTCGGCCCGCAGCAACTCCGCGCCTTCGATCAGAGCCCCCAGCTCCTTCACGTCCCCGGCGAGCTTCTTAAGCCGCTCCGGGAAGTCGCTCCTCGTCGCGGCCGGCCGGAACTCGAACCGCAACTCCCCCGGCGCGTGCCCCGGCACCACCTCCAGGCGGAGCTTGCGGTCGGCGGTGAGCACGCTCGCCGCAAACCCCACCGCGGACGCGGCCACGCGAACGGGGTCCGCGCCGGCGGCGATGCGAAAGGCGACGACCAGTTGCACCCGCGGCACCGGGAACAGTTCGATGATTTCCGCCGGCGACGGCGGGCCCGACATACGGCCGGGTTGAGAGGGCCGAGATCGGCTCATGGCTTGCGCTCCGCGGTCGGGCCATGCGGGGCGGCTCGCGGGCCGGGTGACGTGTTCACGATAACCGAATCTCAATCCGCCCGCCAGTTGCCGTCAGAACGCGTGCTGGATGCCGAACCACCACTGCCACGGGCTCGCGGCGTTGATCGTCTTCGCCACGTCGAACCGCAGCGTCGCGCGCTCGATGAAGCTGAACACCGCGACCTCCACCCGCAGCCCGGCCCCGAGCGCGTAGGCCACGCCGCCGACGCTCCGGCCGTCGGCGTACACCGTGCCGATGTCCGTGAACGCCGCGAGCCAAATGCTACGCGCCCCGATCGTGTGGTCGAGCACGTCCCACGTCACGTCCCGCTTCACCGGGATGCGGAGTTCGGCGTTCGCGACCCACAGCGCGTTCCCCTGGCGCTCGGCGAAGTCGAACCCGCGGAACAGCGTGCCGCCGCCCAGCGCGTAGAACTGCCCGTAGTCGGGCCACGCGCCGAGCGTCACCACGCGGCCCGCGACCCGGACGTGCTGGAGCGGCCCGAGGCAGTCGGGCAGC
The DNA here is from genome assembly GCF_051859125.1 of Gemmata sp. Taxonomy (NCBI): domain Bacteria; kingdom Pseudomonadati; phylum Planctomycetota; class Planctomycetia; order Gemmatales; family Gemmataceae; genus Gemmata; species Gemmata sp. The sequence goes on along the minus strand of NZ_JBHYGG010000091.1, from coordinate 2,962 downwards.
CCGTGGACGGCCGCCAGTTCCAGCCGGCCCTGGCCCATCCCCTTCCACGTGGTGAACTCGGCCCCGCCGGCGGCCGCCATCGCGTCCACCCACACCCCGCACTCCGGGTTCCAGTACGGCGTGTACAGGTTCAACCGGTAGTGGTACCCGGCCATCGACAGCTTCTGGAACCGCTCGCCCTGCGTGGACCGCGGGAACGGGAGGAAGTTGTCCTGGTACGTCGCGAACAGGTCCTGGTACATCAGCGGCGGCAGGTACAGGCTCGACCCGGGCTTCATCACGTCGCGGTAGTACGCGACGGCCCGCTGCGGCCCGCCCGACCCGTCCTGGTTCCCGAACGGCCCCGCGATCCGCCGCTCGTAGTTCAGCCCGAGTTCGTAGTGGTCGCCGAGCTTGGTGGCGCTGGCCCCGAAGATGATGTCGCGGTAGTCGGTGCGGTACGCGGCGTAGGCGTCGGCCTTCCAGTGCTGCGGCTTGTTCGCGCCGGCCCGCAGGCCGATCATCGTCGAGCGGGTGTACCACGGGTCCTGGTACGACGCGCCCCACGCCCACGGCCCGGCGATCAGGTTCACGCGGTCGTAGTCCGAGGTCAGGTCGGCGTCGTCGAGGCTCGTGAGGAGCGGGGTCACCTTGGCGCGGACCGGCGGCTTCCAGCGGTTGTCGTGCGGGTTCGCGTCGAGGATCACGTGGTCCGGGTCGGCCGCGACCTGCTCGGGCTCGCCGGCGAGTTCCACGTCCACCCGCCACTTCTTGTCGCCGATCGGGGTGACGGTCGCGCCGATCTCGGGCAGTGACAGCGGCTTGTCACCGCCGACCGGGACGCGGACGATCTCGCCCCCCTTGAGGGTGAAGCCGATGGTGGTCGGCTCGGTGAACTCGCCCTTCTGCACGACGACCGCGGACGCGGTGACCGTCTCGCGCCCCGTGCCGACGGCCGCGAGGTTCCGGACCCGCGGGCCGGACCGCGGCGACACCGTCACCCCCTCGACCTTCCAGTCCGTGAGCCCCTTGCCGTAGATCCACCGGTCGAAGAAGTCGGTCCAGTCGCGGCCGGTGTACGCCTCCAGCTCGCGCTTGTAGTCGGCGAGCTGCAGCACCCGCCACCCGTACTTCGCGACGACCCCGCGGGTGAAGTCGAGGAACGCGGCCTCGCCCATCTGGTTCTCGATCATCCCGATGGCCATCGACCCGCGGTCGTACGCCCCGGCGAACAGGTTGAACAGGTGCCCGTACTTCGGCAGGTCCTGCGCCGCGGGGTTCATCTCCTGGTTGCGGATCGTGTAATACGTCCCGCCGAACCGGTAGTTCTCGCGGTTGATGTTCGGGAGCCACTGGAGCCCCTGCGGCCACGCGAGCATCGCGTTGTTCTTGCCGTTCTTCTTGTCGAGCAGCTTGTGCGTGAAGAACGCGGCCGACGCCTCGTCCATGAACGGCTCGGCGTACCCGTTGGTGCCGACGTAGTTGTACCACCACTGGTGCGACGTCTCGTGCGACACGAGGTACTCGACGTACCCCCGGGCGAGGTGCGGCATGCCGAACACCCGCTCGTCGATCATCACGAGGCCGGCGCACTCGTTGCCGTTCCAGCCGAAGTACGCCTCGGCCACGGTGAACGACGCGTACGGGAAGTTCCCGAACCACGTCGAGTACACGGGTATCGCCTCGCCGACGATCTTGAGGATCTCGCGGGCGTACCACTCGTGCTCCTCGAACGCGATGCACCGCAGGTTCACCGGCGTGCCGTCGGGCAGGTTGATGTCGGTCGAATACTCGCGGTACCGCGTCGAGCACAGGACCGGGAAGTCGCGGCCGACGAACGGGTCGAGTTCGACCCGCTTGCGGCCGCCGTCGAGCTTCGCCTCCGACTTGATCCGCGGCGACGTGGCGAGCACCTCCCCCTCGGGGAGCGTGACCGTGGCCCGCCACACGCCGGCCTCGTTGAAGAACGGCTGGTGCCACGGGATGAACGGCATCGGCCGCCACCCGGTGTCGTCGCAGAACGCGAGGACCGGGAAGGCGTTCGTCAGGAACGTCACGTCCTTCCAGTAGCCGAGCCGGCCCTGCTTGTTCGGCAGGTAGAACTCGCAGGTGAGTTCGACGACGACCGTTTCGCCCGGCTCGAGCGCGGCCGGCAGCGGGAACCGGAACGTCGTCGGGTTGGTGTCGTCGTACTCGTAGTTCAGGGTCTGGTCGTGCTTCTTCTTCCCCAGGGCGGTCAACTTCGCGGCGGTGATGACCCCGGCCCGGCCCCCGCGGTCGATGCCGATCGACGGCTGGAGCCGGAGCATCTCCAGGGTCTTGGCGAGGGCGAGGTAGTCGCGCCGCGGCACCTGGTAGTTGGGGTAGAAGTTGAACGCGAGGCTGTTGAGCGGCGCTTTGGTGTGGTTCGTCCAGGTGACGCGCTGGTGCAGCGTCGCACGGTGGGCGGCGACGTCGATGTTGAGGTCGAGATCGTACTTCGGGAGGTGCGCGGGCGGTTCGGCGGCGCGGGCCTGGCCGGTCACGAGGAGCGCGAGAACGGCGAGCAGCCGGCCACAGCGCGGGAACGCAAGCTGTCGGTAACCGAGCACGCGGCAGCCCCCTGGATAGGTAGAGAGCCGCGGGTGATAGCGTGTAGCGGGGACGGACGCCAGACTACTTTCGGCTCTTTTGGCGGTTGGCGGCCCGCTGACAGGGGAGCTCGCTCATTTCGCGATTGCCCTCGGGCATCTCCACCTCGTCGGGGACGAGAACCGGGAGGCCGAGCTTCACGGGGAAGTGGCACGAGCAGCGGGAGCAGAGCAGGCCCTGATCGTCGCGGGAGAGCGTGGCCTCGCGCTTGGGATCGAGCGGGCAGCGGAGCTGGGCGAGGAAGGTGTCGTCCATGGGGTACTGCGGGGGGACGTGTGGAAAGCAACACACCCCTGCGGGCTTTCGCCCGCAGGGGTGTGGAGTATATCATTAACAAGTTGGTAGCAGATAG